>CAYSRK010000242.1:0-14727 GCA_964433385.1 uncultured Spirochaetales bacterium | reverse complement strand
TGTACAGTGTACTAGTGCCGGATGTGACGAGGGTATCGGCGGTTACCACCGGGGAACTGCTGCATGCGGCGGGAATCCTTCCTCCTGAAAGAACGGCTTTCATTTTTATCCGTGCAAGATGCTCGACCGTTTCTCCGGGGGTGCTGCGGTTCTCATCTTCGGGTGCCCCGGAGGGGATTACCGTAACCGAGAAACCGGCCTGTTCGAGCATCCTCCGCCGGGCTGCAGACTCTGATGCGAGCACAATCGCCTGCCTGACTGGGTCAGGGGACAGATCAGCTGAACTCACGTTCGTGCTCCTCCAGCTGTTCGTGCAGCTTCTCCCATTCCTGAAATAGCGTATCACGTTCAGTCTCAGCGGTATTCAGATCTGCTGTGAGAGCCTGGATACGTTCACCGTCCTGATAGTTCTCCGGTTCGGCCATAGCGCCGGTTATCCTGCTGAGCCTCCCCTCCTGCTCCTCAATCCGCTCCAAAAGCGCCTGCTCCTCACGTTTGAGGGAGTTGATCCTGTTTTTCAGGGCATTGCGGTTTTTCCAGCCGCTGCCTCCGCCGTTCGGCTGCACAGCCGATGAACGCCGCTTTTGTCCCTGCAGCTCATCCTCCTCCTCATCAAGCCGGTTTCTCTGCTCAAGTGCCCACTCAAAATAGTCATAGGCGCCCTCGAAGATCTCCATGCCCTCCCGGGTCATGTAGAATATTCTGTCGGCGAGGTTCCTGATAAAATAGGTATCGTGGGAAACGAACAGGAGGGTTCCGTTGAAGGAGCGCAGCGCCTCAAGCAGGACATCCTTGGCGGCAAGATCGAGATGGTTGGTTGGTTCGTCCAGGATCAGGACGTTGTGGGGCTTGAGCAGCAGTTTCAGCAGGGCGAGGCGGCTTCTCTCTCCCCCGCTGAGAACCGACAGCGGTTTGTAGATATCATCACCGCTGAAGAGAAAGGCCCCGAGGCTTGAACGCAGTCCGGCCTCCGTTTCAGCGGAGGCTTCACGGCGCAGCTCATCAAAGATCGCCGTGTCTCCCGTGAGCTCCTTATCGGCGTCCTGGGCATAGTATCCGAGCGAGATGCCGGTCCCGCATCTTACATTTCCGCTGTAGGCGCCGTCGGCTCCGGCGAGGATGCGCAGCAGGGTGGTTTTTCCGGCCCCGTTTCTGCCGGTAACGGCAATTCTGTTTCCGCGCATGACGGAGAAGTTCAATCCCCGGAGCACCGCGGTCTCTCCGTACGATTTACGCAGCTGCTCGACGGTAAAAATCTGGTTGCCGGAACGGGGCGAGGGGGGAAAGGAAAAGGAGATTCTCTTCAGCTGCGGGGGCAGTTCTATCCGCTCCATCTTCTCGAGCATGCGGACCCTGCTCTGCACCTGCCGCGCCTTTGAGTCTTTGTACCGGAATCGCTCAATGAACTGCTCTATTCGTTCAATCTCCTGCTGCTGCTGAGCGTAGAGCGCTTCGAGCTGCCGGTTACGTTCCTCACGCTGCCGTTCAAAGGCGGAATAGTTGCCGCTGTAGCGGTTAAGCCTCCCCTGGAAGATCTCTTCAACTGTATCGGCTGCCGCATCAAGGAAATCGCGGTCATGCGATACCAGCAGCACGCCCCCATGGTAACGGGCAATGTACTGTTTCAGCCAGAACCGCGCCTCTACGTCAAGGTAGTTCGTGGGTTCGTCGAGCAGGAGGAAATCCGCCTGTTCCAGCAGCACCTTCGCGAGGGCAATGCGCATCTGCCACCCGCCCGAGAACTCCCTGCACGGTCGGTGTATATGATCCAGGGAGAATCCCAGTCCCTGCAGGACGTGAAAAATCCGCGATTCCCGATGATAGTATCCCGATGAAAGCAGCTCTTCATTGAGCTCATGGTGTTCGAACAGCAGCCGCTCATGCCGTGAACTGCTCGAGGAGGCGAGTTCCGTGATGGAATGTTCGAGCTGCTCGAGTCGGTTTTTCATTTTATGGAACCGATCAAAGGCGGTATCGACAGCAGCGTAGAGGGTAGTTTCAGGGAGCACATAACCGGACTGGGGGAGGTAGGTCACTGAGGCATCTTTGGAGATGTGTACCGTTCCTGAGTCGGGCTGAATGAGGCCGCACATGATTTTCATCAGGGTGGACTTGCCGCTTCCGTTTGCCCCGGCAAGGGCTGTTCTGCCCTGGCTGTCAAGCGTCATGGAGACCGAGGAGAGGATATCGCGGTCCCCGTAGGCTAGTGAAACGGATTCAAGCTGCAGAACTGACAAAGGTACTGGCTCCCCGCAGACAGATAGTGGTGAACTTCATGACTACTCCTATCATACTACGGCCTGTTTTTCAATGTTGCCGCACAAAAAACCCGCCGAAGCCGCCTTCGGACAGGGAGGATGAACAAACCGGTTTTTTCTGCTACTATGAAAGACTAGATGGAGAGAATGTATGCTGTGTCTCACCCTGACTGAGGATACCCTGGAAAAAAATCTGCTGCTGCTGCAGAAACATCGCAAGCTCATCGGCGCCGCCGAGCTGAGAATTGACCTGCTTTCGCCCCTGCCGTCAGCTGATGTGCTTGCCCGGTTTCCCTCACGCTGCGAGGTCCCGGTCATAGCCGCATGCCGCAGGAAACGTGACGGGGGCGGCTTCAGGCAGAGCGAACGGGTAAGGATGAACCTGCTTGCGCGGCTCTCGGGAGCCGGATTTGCCTATTTTGACCTTGAGGAGGACGTGCCCCGGGGGTCCCTGGACCAGGATATACGCAAAGGCGGCAGCCGCATCATCCGCTCAATCTACGATGCTCAGCAGGTCCCGGGCAATCTGTTTACCCGTATGCTCGCAGCAGCCGATGCGGGTGATATACCGAAGGCGATTGTCCGCCCCAACACCTTTTCAGACGTGGCAAGGGTATTCGAAGCGCGGCGTGAACTGCAGACTGTGGAGAAAAAAATAATTGTTGCCGCCGGAGCGTACGGAGTGCCTGCCCGGATTCTCTACCGGAGAACCGGCTCCTTTATCACCTACTGCGAACCAGGTACTGCCGCTTCCGGCCATTTGAGCGTCGAATCGCTCGGCAGTCTCTATCGGGCTGCAGAGGTGTCGGATCATACCCGGATCTTCGGAGTAATCGGAAATCCGGTGCTGCACTCGGCATCCCCGGCTATCCACAACCCCGGCTACGAGAAGATCGGGCTTGATGCGGTCTACGTTCCCTTTCAGGTTGACTCTGTCCGGGCCTTTTTCTCCTTTGCTGACTGGTTCGGGATCAGCGGCTTCTCGGTGACCGTTCCCCACAAACAGGCAGTTCTTCCCTATCTGGGTACCATCACCCGGGAGGTGAAACAGATCGGCAGCTGCAATACCGTCATCCGCAGCCGCAAGCTCTGGAAAGGGGTGAATACCGACTACTACGGGTTTCTCCACCCCATACAGGAGGAGCTTGAGGTCGGTCATATCAGGAAAGCGCTGGTTATCGGGGCTGGGGGAGCTGCGCGGGCTGCTGTGTGGGCGCTGCGCAACTTCGGTTGCGCCGTGACTATCGTCAACCGAACCGCCGAAAAGGCGGAGAAGCTGGCAGCACAGACCGGATCATCTGCTGTCACGGTTGAGGAGGCTGCTGCCATGAGCGATCCGGAGAGTGACCAGCATCCCGACCTGATCGTGCAGACCACGAGCGCCGGCATGGAACCCGACACCGAAACAGATCCCCTCAGCAGCTATCGCTTCAGCGGCAGTGAGACTGTCTACGAACTCGTGTACAAACCGCGGGTAACGAAACTGCTCGCCCGGGCACTCTCGGCAGGCTGCCGTACGGTCTACGGCTACGAGATGCTCTATGCGCAGGGTATCCAGCAGTTCTCGCTCTTTACCGGACAGGAGTACCAGCTGAACTGAAGAATCTACGGATTGAACAGCACCGCAGGAAGTTTTCTCAGCAGAAAGATCCTCCGCACGGGGATGGAGACCATCCGTTCATCCGGCAGGGATTCTCCTATAAGCACAGCTTCCTCGCGGGCAGAAAATTCCAGTGAGCGGGGTCGTACCAGTGTTACCGTCTGCTCCGCTCCGCCCTCATGGACTTCAAGCAGATCGCCCTCTCCGGCAGCCGCCTGGCGACAGATGTTAATTTTCCCCTGGTAATCAAGCCCACCGGCCTCAGAGATGGCGTGGAGCAGTGAATCCTGCCGACGGGCACTTCCTGCCAGCTGTTCGGCCGCAAGTATCAGCTTTTTATCAATTCTCGCAGCAGCCTCCTCACGTGAACGGGAGTTCAGTGAGTGGGCAGAAAGGACTCTGTGCATCTCGCGGCGGTGCAGATCAGCTGCATCAGTGCTGCTGGAAACTTCAGCAGCTGAATGTTTTTCGACAAAAGCGGCGATGTGCTTACCCTTCTCTGGCGGCAGGAGCAGCTGCTGCAGCAAGTCGGGCTGAATCTCCGCACGTTCTGCCGATGTGTTCTTTTCTACGCCCTTGGCAGCCGCGTAGCGGATCTTCGGCAGGTATTCCAGCCCGAAGGAGACCAGCAGCGGGCGCCAGATATGTTCGCTTTTCCCGTCGAGCAGAAAAATCCCCTCGGCAAGCGTTTCAAGAATGCAGCCGGCAAACTCCTCGTGGGATGTTATGACGCGCGCTAACGATGCATCGGTTTTCAGTACGATGCCCGAATAGAGGGTAATGCGGCGGTAACGCTCGTACCAGCTGTTCAGGGTGTGACGGATATGCTGGGGAAGAGGCTTAGCGCCTGCCAGCTCCAGCTCGGCAGCGACATCCTCAGCAGTAGCTCCCAGATCGCACGCCCGTATGAAGCTTTGCTGATTCAGCATAAACCGGTAGACGACATCGACCGATTCAAGCTCAAGCGGCAGCAGCAGTGAAAGAACTGATTTCGTTTTCCAGGAGAGCGGCCGAATGTGAACTGAAAAGTCCGAATCCACAACTGCTGAGCCTTCAAAGCCTCTTTTTGGATCTTCGAGCGGGGAACCGACAGCAGCCCTGAGTGCGGGCAGAGACCGGGGGTTAACGGAAAAGCAGGTTTCATCCTCTGCGGGCTTGAGGATGCCGAGCTCAAGGAATGCTGCCAGAAGAGCGGCTGCTTCGATACGCTCCGGCTTATGGGTCGCACCGCAGGGAGCCGTGAGCTGCAGGAGCACACCAAGGTCCTTCTCTGTGAATGTCGTATCATGCAAAGCGGTGAGCCATATGAGAATTTGGCTGATCCGCTCGATTGATTCACGGTTCACTGATGCTTTGATCATTGCAGCGAGCGCTGGCAGCAGGAGGGCGGGATAGGGTACCGCGGCGGCAAAATCCTCAACCCACTTGAGACTGATGCCCGGAGAAGGTACAGCGCAGTTTCGCTTCAGACGGAGCACGCCGAGGGCGAGAAGGGCGTTGACAGCCGAATGCCATGCGGCAGCGGCCGGATCATTGTTTCCAGGGGAGGAAGAGAAGAGCCGTTCAGCCGGCATCTTCTTCACTGCATCTCCTGTTTCCTCCAAGGCTCCTTTGTGCACAAATGTGCACAGTAGGGCGGGAATGAAGAGATTGTCGGTATAGAAGGCAGCCGGGCACGGTATGCTGCGGTTCTCTCCGCCTGACTGAGGGCTGCGTTCCCGAGGTTCAAAGAGCAGCGAGACGTCAATAAGTTCATTCCACACCATTTCTGAAAACAACGGGTTGATTATCAGGGTATTGCCGGCGGGAGAGGGCAGTATGAGCAGCCGCTGCTCAAGATTGAGAACCGTGTAGTAGAACTGGTAAAATTCCAGGGTATCGGAGAATAGGGGATAGAGGTCCTGAATGCCGGGCTCCTCCATTAGTGCTGTCGCTGTCAGCAGCTGCCTGTCAAGTCTGTCAGCCAGTGCAGCTGCGGCGGCCTGCACATCTCTGCGGGTGAGAAATGAGATCAGCCGCTTGACTAAGGCGGGCTTGTGAAACGGGGTCTGCAGCGGGCCGAGATAGTTTCTCATGATGGAGAAGAAGGTTTTCTCCGGCAGGGTGAGCATAATTCTGGTGAAGGTTTCCTGTTTTTCCATCAGTTCAGTCCCAGTTTTCAATATGATACTTGTACCCCTGCTCAATGAGGAATTTCTGGCGGTTGGCCGAGAACTCCTCCTCCGCACTGAACCGGGTAACGAGGGAGTAGAAATGGGAACCGTGCTGCTTCGGTCTGAGGATTCTACCGAGACGCTGTGCCTCCTCCTGGCGGGAGCCGAAGGTGCCGGAGACCTGAATCGCGACTGATGCGTCCGGCAGGTCAATAGCAAAGTTGGCCACCTTGGAGACGATAAGTATCCGCTGCCGGCCCTCCCTGAACTCCCGGTAGAGATTCTCTCGCGCTTCATTGGGCGTGGAACCGGTTATGATCGGCTCCTTGAGAACAGAAGCAAGCACCTGCAGCTGGGTGATGTACTGGCCGATGACGAGAATGAAGTCATCGGGGTGGTTCTCAATCAGCTGTCTGACAACATCGATCTTCAGCGGATTCTCCGCAGCAATCCGGTATTTGGCCCTCTTTGCTGCCGTGGCATAATCAAGCTCAAGCTCCTGTTTCAGCGGGATGCGGATCTCGTAGCAGTTGGCTTCGGCTATCCACCCCTTCTGCTCCAGTTCGCGCCACGGTACGTCGTACCGTTTTGGTCCTACGAGGGAGAAAACTTCGTCCTCACGCCGGTCCTCCCTGACGAGGGTAGCGGTCAGGCCGAGTCGGCTGACCGCCTGAATCTCGGCGGTAACCTTGAAGACCGGGGCAGGGAGCATATGGACCTCGTCATAGATGATCAGACCCCAGTTCTTGCGGGAGAAGAGGCTGAAGTGGGGAAAATCGCTGTGCTTATCAGGGCGCCAGGTGAGTACCTGGTAGGTGCATACCGTAACGGACCGCACCTCCTTTTTTGCCCCCGTATACTCGCCGATGTCATCGGGGGCAAGATTCGTCTTGTCCAGAAGCTCGAAGATCCACTGGTGGACTGCCGCGGTATTGGTGGTGAGTATCAGGGTGTTTGTCTGCAGCGCGTTCATGACGGCGATACCGATAACCGTTTTTCCCGATCCGCAGGGAAGCACCAGCGTCCCGTATCCGGAGGAACCGTCACCGGAGGCGGTGAAGGCGTCACAGGCTTCCTGCTGGTAGGTACGAACAGAAAAATCGTACCCTTCCGAGGTAGTCGAACGGAGGGTTATCGGCAGCGGGTCGCCGGGGAGCAGCGGGCAGCGGTCGTCAATGGGATACCCGGCCTTGATAGCCTGAAGCTTCAGTTCTCCCCGATTGTAGAGCCTGACAAAGAATCCGGGGACCTGAATCTCATCATCTTTGCGGTCATCGGGAATAAGCAGAGGGGCGATAGGCCTGCGGGAGAGCAGTTCACTGCGGACCAGAAGATCCGGGACGGTGAGGTAGAGCAGCTTCTCCTCTCCCGGGACAGAGGTAAGGGTGAGCAGACCAAACCGGCTGACTGTATCGCGGATAAAAAACGAGACTGTCTCAGGTATCGGGAAGCGTGAGCAGCTTTCAAGCCGTTGAAGCATGGAGTCGGCGCTGAGCCCGGCCGAGGCTGCATTCCACAGCGACAGGGGAGTGAGGGTGTAGGTGTGAAAATGCTCCGGTGATTTTACCAGTTCACAGAACGGGGATATAGCTCCTCTTGCCTCTGCAAAGCGGGGAGAGCGGACTTCGAGCATGATGGTCCTGTCGCTCTGCACGATGAGGGGACGCTCCTCGTCAGCTGTCTTCATTGCACCTCCCGGTACGGAAGGCTGATCCCGGTGTACAGCTCCGGTCTGCGGTCCTTGAGGACGTGATTGCGCTTGCTTATAAACTTGTCATGCGCTGCTGCCGGGTCAACTTCTATGACGACGAGCTCCTCATCCTCCTCGCTGGAACTTGTCAGCACCGAACCGTCGGGTCCGGTGATCTGGCTTCTTCCGGTATAGGTGCAGCTGACCGGACCGGAAGTTTCGCTTCCTGTACGGTTGGCAAGGATCCAGTAGATCCGGTTTTCAATTGAACGGGACCGGGTGGTTATCTGGGCTGTTCCCGGCAGGACGAGGTTTGAGGGGTGGCAGATAATCTGCGCACCGGAAAGGGCGAGCGTTCTTGCTGCCTCGGGAAAGAGGTGATCGAAGCAGACGAGCATTCCGATGGCCGCTCCCTGAAAACTGAAGGTGAAAAAACCGCTGTCTCCCGGGGTAAAGAGGAGTTTTTCGCGATTGAACAGGTGCGCTTTGCGGTAGACGTGAATGGTTCCGTCAGGGCTGATAAAAACGCTGCTGTTGTACAGATTATCTGCACCGTCCTGTTCTATACAGCCGTAGACGAAGGCGCAGCCGCTGTCGGCTGCCAGCCGGGAGAAGCGGTCTGAAACGGGACCGGGAACCGGTTCGGCGCAGGCTGCCGTCTCTTGCCTGTCAGCAAACAGATATCCCGAGAGAGCAAGTTCAGGCAGAACGATCAGGTCAGCCTCGACTCCTGTGAGTGCTCTTTCAATACGCTTGAGCGTGGTCTCAGGATCGTGAAACTCCGGGGCATACTGGTAGTATCCAATTTTCATAACTCCTCCTGTCTTTCTGCTGCGGTTAAGCGGTCAAGGATCATCGCGACAGAGGCTGCCGCCGGCTGATCACCGGAAATATCGAGAAGAAGATCTGCAGCCTTCCTGCAGGCCGCATCCCGTTTTCTGAACAGAGCGCCGAAGCTCCCCGCAGGATCATCTGAGTCGAGAAAAGGGGGAATGCCTCCCCGCATGATCCTTTCGAGCAGTATCCGCTCATCCTGCACGATATAACAGACTGTTCCCGTGCCGGCGGTTATCAGGCGGACCAGAGGAAAGTTGTCGCTGAAACCGCCGCCGAGGGCCAGGAGAAAGCTCCCCTGCCTGTCCCCCCCTTCATACCGGGCTAGCAGTTCGGCTGCAGCCGCAAATTCGGCTTCCATGAAGGCTTCCGGCCCCCGTGTCCGGTACAGCTCGCGAACGGTACGAAACCCGCCGCCCTGACCTTTCTCGTGCAGATATGCGAGCACAAGCTCGTCGCTGTCATAAAAATGCAGTCCCAGTCTTGATGCGGTCAGACGGCCGAGCGTGCTCTTGCCGCTGTGCTTGATGCCGCAGAAGTAGAGCGGGAGCGGGCAGCAGAGCTGTTTCTTGAGGCTGCTCACAACTTTCTTCCCTCCCGTCGCGGTCCGGGGGGTGTGAACTGCTCGGCCTTCTGCTGTTCGGAGAGCAGGATGTCCTGTGATACCTGCTCGAACCTCCGGGTAAAGAGGTTATAGTAGAGAACGATCAGACTGATGAACCACAGCAGAGCGCCGGCTGCAGGTATCAGCCGCAGAAACAGTTCAGTTCCTTCCAGCACGATCGGCTCCTCTCCCACGGCTGCAACTGCTTCAAGAAGCGTGTCGAGAAAGAAAAGCATGGATGCTGCACTGGGAAGAATCCAGTAGTAACCCCACCGCTTCGCAATGGAAAAGAGGCAGAAGAGCAGCGAGGCGCCGTGAGCGAGAATGGTGAACAGCTGTATATAGAACTGATCCATAGCGATTCCGTATGTATCCTTCAAGACTGCAGATTGCCCGTCTTCGTGCCCTCAAGTATACTATACCTTGCAGTCGTTTGATAAGGCGCAGTGAAGGGAAATCGAAAAAGCCGCAGAAACCGGGTTTAGGAGGTCTCATGGCAGAAGCAGAGAGGAGAATGCAGAACCGGATCAGCAGCGGGCTGCTCAAACAGAGAGCCCATTCGAAGGAGGAGGATTCACGGGGCGCCTATTTTCGCGATACAACCGCTATTATCCATTCGAACCCGTTCAGGAGGCTGAAGCATAAGACCCAGGTTTTCTTCGCCCCGAAAAACGACCATATCTGCACCAGGATTGAGCATGTTATGCATGTGGCCACCATAGCCGCATCGATCTGCAAAGGGCTGGGACTCGATGACGAGCTCGCCTGGGCAATCGGTCTCGGCCATGATCTCGGGCATACGCCTTTCGGCCACGTGGGAGAGGAGATTCTCAGTGCGCTGAATGCCGACAGGGGAGGGTTTATCCACGAGCTCAATTCCCTGAGGGTAGTCGATTATCTCGCTGATAACGGTAAGGGCCTCAATCTCACCTATGCGGTCCGGGATGGCATTGTGAGTCACTGCGGGGAGACGTTTGAACGGTTCATTCTTCCCGATGAGCGGGTAAAGGATCTTAAAGCCGTTACCGGTCGCGGCGGCGCTCCCTCCACGTGGGAGGGGGCAGTCGTCAGGGCGGCGGATAAGATCGCCTACCTCGGTCGAGATTACGAGGATGCGCTGAAGCTGAAGATCATCAGTCCTGATTCGCTGCCTGTGCAGGCGGCACGAACACTCGGCAGTACTAACCGGGAGATTATCAACACCCTGGTGCAGGATGTCCTGAAAAACTCCAGTGTCCGGGAGGGAATCGGGTTTTCCCCGGAGGTGTTTGAAGCGCTCTGTACACTGAAGGAGCATAACTACGAGAAGATTTACACTTCTCCGCTGCTGGCCGAGTATCACAGCTACTTTGAGCGTATGCTCCGTCTCGTGTGTGACTACTTTGCTTCCCTTTTTCGCAGCTGCGGTTTCAGCCTTGACGGCTACAGGAAGGAGCACAACCTTCCGGCTCTGCGCTTCGGGGAGTATCTCCTGATGATGCGGAGCTTTTATGAGGAGCACGAGGGGGATGTTGACCGGGCTGTAATCGATTACGTTGCCGGCATGAGCGACAACTACGCCCTCGACTGCGTCCACGCTATCCTGCAGCCGCAGGAGATGGAGGATCAGCTCATTCGTTTTCAGATGGAAGGCGGAATGTAAGCCGATCGATTTCGTCAGTCTCCGTCAGTATCGGGCGAAAGCGTTTCAATCTCCTGAACGAACTGGCTGACGTTCTCAAACATCCGGTAGACTGATGCAAATCTGACATAGGCCACCGGGTCGACGGCGTAGAGTTTCTTCAGCACCAGCTCACCGATCGTCTGGGAGGATATTTCTCTCCTGCTGCCGGCCTGAATCATCGATATATCCTCAACCTCATGGATAAGGTTCTCAACGGCGTTCTGGCTGATGTCACGCTTCTCCAGTGATGTCTGAACCCCCCGTTCAAGTTTCTGGATATCAAACGGCTCCCTGCGCCCGTCTCGTTTGATGACCATGACAGGTTTTTCCTCGATCCGCTCGTAGGAGGTGTATCGGTAGTGGCAGCGCAGGCATTCTCTGCGCCTGCGAATTGAGGTTCCGCTTGAATTCTGCCGGGATTCAAGCACCTTGTCATCCATGTTTCCGCAGTGAGGACAGCGCATACCCATTCTCCGTTGCCGCGAGGCAATAAGCTGCGGCCGCTGTACGGCAGCCGTCTGCAGTGACCAATTATACCACAGGAGGAGGTTTTGTAAACGAGCGAAGCTTGCAAGCCGTGACTTTGAAAAGCGCGGTTGTATTAAGCTGTATTTGATACTATAATAACACAACGTTAATATACAAACAGGTGGATTATGGAAACGATCAGCGGCATCGTCAAGCGCCTTCTCGATACCAAACCCTTCATCCATGAAGCAGTTCTCAGGGGAATCGTAAGCTATACGCATCTTGCCGAGGTTCTTATTCCGGATATCCAGGCGGAGTACTCGGGCCAGGTCAGGCAGTCGGCCGTGGTAATGGCCCTGCGTCGTCACGCAGATGCGCTCAGGGAGGAAGAACTCTCCCTGAAGAGCGACCATATAGCGTATGAGCTCACAGTGAAGACCAACATTCTCGATGTGAACATCGTCAAACGCCCGGCAGCGCTTCACAAGATGAACGGGCTCTACCAGGCAGTAGCGCTCGCCCGGGGTGATTTTCTCAATATCACAATCGCCTCAAACGAAATCGGCATAGCAGTCAGTGATAAGTATCAGAGCGAGCTCGAAGAACTGCTCACCGGAGAGACGATCCTCCACCGCCGCAGCGGACTCGTGGCTGTCTCACTCATATTCAGCGGTGATTTCCTGCATACTCCGGGGGTCATCTACAAGGCGGTCCGTCGACTTGCGTGGGAGCATATCAACGTTCTCGAAATTGTTTCTACAATCCACGAGCTGACCTTTGTCATTAACCGCGAGGATTCCTCCCATGCCCTCGAAGCACTGCAGAACTTTCTCTAGCTGCCTGAGATCGTGACAGTAATCTGAGAATTATCGTCAATATCCTCAGTATGTTTGAGCGTGTTCAGCAAAGCTAGGGTGATGCCGGAGAAGACATCCTGGATATAGGGGTTCAGGGGGATATTCTTCTCTCCCACGGTAACCGTGACTTTTTTTGCAGCTTCACGTTTTGATGCCATATGCCACCTCGCTTTTTCTTTGCGTTTCTTTCTGTACATACTACCCTGTTTTCACTACTATTGCAGTACCATGAGGAAGAAAATTATCATCATCAGCGGGCCAGTCGGCTCGGGAAAGAGCACCCTGGTCCACTCATTCCTCAAAGCGGCAGCGGATGCGGGCATCCGCGCCGGCGGTGTCGCTGTCAGGCTGGAGGCGGGAGAGCGCTACGGCCTCAAGCCGGTATACGCTGTTACTGATATTCTCTCGGGTGAGCAGCGGGTGCTCCTGACCGAGACTCAACTCGGCAGGGACTGCGGCGGCGGGCAGCGGCTCGGCCGCTTCTGCCTGGACCGCGAGGTTATGGCGTGGGCGGAATCCTGTGTCAGGAAAGCTGCCGAAGTCTGCGATGCGGTGGTTATAGATGAGCTCGGACGACTCGAGCTTGACGGCGGCGGGTATCTGAAGGCCGCCCAGGAGCTTGCCGCAACCTACGCCGGCTCCCTGCTTCTGGTAGTGCGAAGCAGTCTTGTGGATGCCATGCTGCAGCTCATCGGGGTGAAGCACGACGAGGTGAAGCTCTTCACTGCCGAGGGGAACTGCCATGAGAATACCCGTGAGCTGATAGGGGAGGCTGCTGAGAATGAATGAACTGCTGTGGATAGCCATGCTGCTGGTAAATTTCTTTTCCATCATGCTCTGCTACCGGTTGTGGGGCAAAGTCGGGCTGTTCGCCTGGATCCCGATTGCAGTGATCATTGCCAATATCCAGGTGACAAAGACCGTGGTGCTCTTCGGCATGGAGGCAACCCTGGGGAATATCGTCTACGCCACGAGCTTTCTCGTCACTGATATCCTGAACGAGAACTACTCGCGCAGGGAAGCTGCCCGGGCAGTGGGTATCGGCTTCTTTTCGCTGCTGTTCATGAGCCTGGTCATGAATATTGCAATCTGGTTCCGCCCTGCCCCGTCCGATTTTATCCATGAGAGCATCCGGCAGATATTCGCCCTCATGCCCCGTATTGCCGCTGCCAGTCTTGCTGCCTACGGTGTTTCTCAGCTGCACGATGTCTGGGCCTACAATTTCTGGAAGGAGAAGAGACCCGGAAAGGGGTGGATATGGCTGAGGAACAACGCCAGCACAATGGTCAGTCAGATGATAGATACGATTATCTTCACCCTTGCCGCGTTCGCGGGTGTGTTCCCTTCCGGGGTGCTTTTACAGATCGTGGTATCGACTTATCTGCTGAAACTTATCACCGCGGCGGCGGATACCCCGTTCATATATCTTGCCCGCAGCTGGAAGGAGCGGGGAATCGTCAGCTGATGCGCGTTAGAAATCACACAGAAGCGTTCTCAGGCTTGCGCAGCTTGCCGGGCTTCCGGAAAAGAGGGTCCTGTTCTCCTGCCGGCCGCTGAGCAGGCTGTCTGTGTACCGGAGGGGATTTCCCCTGCAGTCGGAAAGCTCCATTCCGGCATAGGCGAGTAGTGCATGGGAGGCGGCGATATCCCAGATGTAGCCTCCCGTGACAATGGCTCCGCCGATGTGGGTGAGCAGGGCGGGGGCAAGCAGGTGAATAATCGTGCTGCCGAATGTCCTGCACTTGCCGGGAAATTTCTTCAGGTTCAGGCGGGTATGAACCTGTGAGCCGATGACAATCTGGCTGACTTGCTGCCTTCGCGGATTTCCTGCCGGTCCCTCAGTGATCATCTCGGGAGCTCCTTCGACTGTACACGTTCCGGTTTCCGGATCAAGGGCGATAAAGAGGCCGTCGCTGCTGCCGATACCCCAGCGGGGGGCGCAGATGACCGCCCCGGCCGGCGTACGGTCGGAGTCGAGAAATCCGACGGCAATGCACCAGCCCGGAAACCCCTGGCTGTAGCTGTCAGTTCCGTCGATGGGGTCGATTATGACGGTGTACTCACCTTCGTCTCCGCCGCTGCTGACTGGGCTTGCACCGGACTCCTCCGAGATCACGGCAGAACGGGGGTAGAGGCGGCAGATTTCAGCGGTTAGCTCACGGTCTACGGCAAGGTCAGCCTCAGTGAGAATCGAGCCGTCCGGTTTACGGTTTCGTGAGATACCGTACTGGGCTTCGGCGGCGTAGGCGCCGCACATTTTTACTGTCCGACAGAGCTGAGAAAACCGGTTCATGCCGTCCCTCCGGGCGGAAATTCGGCTGCGCTCTCTGCGCACGCAGCAAAACTCTCATTCTCTTGATCAGCGACTATCTCTGTGATAGGTTACTTCTGGTTATGATAGCAGTTTTGGAAGACAAATTATACCGCTATATCCGTCACACTCCCTTCTACCAGGCATTTCTGGAACAGAAGGAGCGTCCTATGTATGCTGAGGGGCTTGAGGGGTTTGTCCTCGCTCTGTTCGCCAAGATGGCCGCGGCTGCCCTGAAAGACCGGGCCGTCTGGCTTGTAATGCCGACCGAAGATGATGTTCTCGGTTT
>CAYSRK010000241.1:0-6719 GCA_964433385.1 uncultured Spirochaetales bacterium | reverse complement strand
ATCGATATCTGCATGGAAGACTCCTTTTGCTGCCTGACCGGTCCCTGCCGGAGGCAGGTATCATTGCATACTGTTCAGCCCGGTCACCGGTTCTGACTGCGGGCATCCCGCTCCAGCGAGAGCAGGGCATTCTCGCATGCTTTCTTGAGGTGGCTGCGCATAAGCGCCGCCGCCTTATCCGGCTCCTGCTCCTCAATGGCCCGATAGATAGCCATATGGTCCTCAAGGGAGTACTGAGGCTGGTTCTCAATGCGCAGGGTAGTCTCCCGCGTCTTGGTAAGCAGTGATTTAGCCATAACCAGCATCTTCTCAAAGACGTTGTTGTGCGTTGCGCGGGCAATAGCCTCGTGAAACTCATTATCCCCGACGAGTCCTATGCCCCCGGCGTCAATATCCTGGCGCATGTGGTCAAGGCTGGCTTTAATGGCCTGCAGGTCGGAACGGGTCCTCTGTTCGGCTGCTATTCGAGCGTACTCGGTCTCGATAATCAGGCGGAAGTCGAGCATCTCCATCACCATGTTATCCTCGCTCTCCAGAAATTCAGCAAAGGGGTCGATGATGGTGTCCAGGGTGATCTCCCGGATAAAGGTCCCGCCCCCGACTCCGACGCGGGACTCCAGATACCCGATATTCTCCATGATCTTGAGGGCTTCGCGGATCGAGGCGCGGCTTACCTGGAACTGTTCAGCCAGCTCCCGCTCGCTTGGAAGCTGGTCACCCGGCTTGAGAACCTTGTCCTTGATCATCTGGATCAGAATATTCCCGACATGCTCTGAGAGTCGGCTCTTCTTAATGGGTTCAATCCTCGCGGTCATTACAATCTCCTGCGCCTGCCGGACAGCCGGGTTACCAGACACTCTCCCGGGGGCTACTCAGGGAGACTATGCACGGCAAGATTCTCAACTGCATGGGCTGCCTCCATGACGGCCTCACTGATTGTCGGGTGGGGATGCACAGTGCTGAACACCTCTTCCACAGTCAGTTCGGCAGATACTGCCAGTGCCATTTCTGCAATGATATCAGTTGCCCTTGGTGCTATCAAGTGGGCTCCCACTACTGCCCCGGTGGCCTTGTCAGTGATGATCTTGATAAACCCCGCCGTCTCGTCAATGATGACCGCCTTACTGTCGGCTTTCATGGGAAAGACCCCTTCAGCAGTTTCAATACCGCGCTGACGGGCTTCATCCCGGGTAAGGCCGACTGAGGCGATCTCGGGACGGGTATAGACGCAGGCAGGGATGATTTCAAGATTGGTGTAGTTCTCTCTTCCGAGGATATGGTCAACTGCCTTCAGGGCCTGGGCGGAGGCGGCATGGGCAAGCATCCAGCCCCCGGTAATGTCACCGATCGCATAGATGCCGGGAACGGAGGTCAGCAGATTCGCGTCCACAGTCACACAGCCTTTATCAAGCTTCACCCCGGCCTCTTCAAGTCCGAGGTTATCAACTGCGGCCTTCCGGCCGACTGCAGCCATGAGCGCCGCTGAGGCAACATCTATCGTCTCTCCCCCGACTTTCACTCTGCAGATAACTTCCTCCCCATTCTGCTTCACCTCCTCAACCGAGGCGGCAGTATAGATCCTGATGCCCTGTTTGGTCAGTTCTTTCTCCAGCACCGCGGCAGCATCGCTGTCCATGCGGGGAAGCAGCTGCGGCATCATCTCCACGACGGTTACGCGCACTCCGAGATCGTTGAGTATCGTCGCGCTCTCTACGCCGATAACCCCTCCCCCGATAATTGTCATGCTCTCCGGCAGTTCCCGGTTCTCTTCGAGCAGCGTATCGCTGGTCCAGTACGGGATGTCCTCTATACCGGGAACGGGCGGGATAAACGGGCGTGAGCCGGCGGCAAGGATGATGTCGGCTGCAGTAAGAGTCCTGCTCTTTCCTTCGCTTTCGCAGGTAACGGCATGCGGTCCCGTCAGGCGGGCTTCTGCGGTGATAACGTCAACCTTGTGGTATTTCAGCAGTCCCTTCACTCCCGATCGGAGCTTTCTGACCGTTTTATCCTTATAGGTGTACAGCTTCCCGAGGTCCCACCGCGGCTTCTCATCGAGCAGAATCCCAAAGCGGCCGGCACTTTCCACTGTCCTGAACACCTCTCCGCCGTGAAGCATCGCTTTGGTCGGGATGCATCCCCTGTTCAGGCAGGTGCCGCCGAGGGCACCCTTCTCTATGAGGGCTGTCCTCAGCCCGCTGCGGGCTGCATGGATGGCGGCTACATACCCGCCGGGCCCGGCCCCAATGACTGCCAGATCGTATTCGAAGCTGGAGTGTTCGTTCATGTTCTCTCCCCTCTCTTCAGCGGCTACAGCAGCAGGTAGGGCGCTTCCAGCAGACTTCTCAGGGTCTGGAGGAACAGGGCGGCAGGAGCGCCGTCGATAACCCGATGGTCATACGTCAGTGATATGCTGCACATAGGACGGATGACGACAGCCCCGTCGACTGCAGTCGGCTGCTCTTTTACCGCGCCGACAGCCAGGATAGAGCTCTCCGGCCGGTTGATGATGGCGGTAAAGCTGTCAATGCCGAACATGCCGAGGTTGGAGACAGTCAGCCGTCCCTGCGAGAGGTCATCGGGCTGCAGGGAGCCGTTTCTCGCCGCCTCGGAAAGGCGCCTTGATTCGGCTGCGATCTGCTCAAGTGAGAGTCTGTCAGCATTCCGGATAACCGGGACTATCAGGCCGTCTTCCAGGGCGACTGCAACACCGACATTGACGTCTCTGTACTGCAGCAGGGTGTCATTGCTGACCATCTGCCGGTTGACCGCCGGATGGCGCTTTACGGAAGCGGCGACAGCTTTTAGGATGATGTCGTTGTAGGAGATCTTTTTCCCGGCTGCCCGGAACTGCTCACGCACCCGAGCTGCTTCACTCATATCGAGATCGATGCGGTGAACCGCCTGAGCCGCCTCATCCAGGCTTGTCCTCATCCGGGAGGCAATCGTGCGCCTCATTGTCGACATGGTCAATTTCTCAGGTTCGGCGGCGGCTTCTCCCGCAGGTGCTGCGGCAAGGTCTCTGCTGTAGATTTTCCCGCGCGGTCCAGACCCGCTTACCTGCTGCAGGTCCTGCCCGGAGGCAGCCGCAAGCTTGTGTGCAACCGGTGTGGCGGCATAGGAGGGTTTCGCCTTTGAGGCGGCTATGATATCGCGCTCAATGATCATTCCATCAGGTCCCGATCCGGCTATCGAGGCCGGGTCCAGCTGCATGTCGGAAGCTGCCTTTCTGGCCCGCGGGCTGATGAGCAGTCTCTCACCGGGTGCCCGGGCAGGCGGTGCAGCTGAAGTCCCGGGTTCTTCTTTCACACTCTCCCCGGGGACCGGAGCGGAAGGTGCAGGCTGCTCCGGCGCCGCGGTTCCGGTTTCAGCGAGCAGCTGTGCTATATCCTCACCCTCATCCCCGATAATGCCGATGGTTTCGGTTATGGGGACGGTCTCACCCTCCTTCCTCGTCAGGGCAAGGATGGTGCCCGTTGCCGGGGCGTCAATATCGATATTGAGCTTGTCAGTCTCGATCTCGAGGAGGGTCTCCCCCTCTTTGACCTTGTCTCCGACCTGCTTCTTCCACTCAATGATTGTTCCTTCGGTCATCTGCAGCCCTTGTTTGGGCATGATTATCTTGACAGCCATAACAACTCCTAACGATAGCAGATCGCACGGACACCGGCGATGATATCCTCAACTCCCGGCACGACCGCATTCTCCAGCACGAGGCTGAAGGGCAGAGTGCAGGCTTTGGCGCCAAGACGGGCAACCGGAGCATCGAGGTAGGGAAAGGCCCGCTCGGTCAGTTCGGCTGCCAGTTCAGCGCCGACGCCGTTAGTCCGATGGGCTTCGTGAACCACAAGTGCCCGTCCGGTCTTTTTAACCGAGGTGATCATTGTTTCGTAATCAACAGGCAGCACAGTCCTCGGGTCGATGACTTCGGTCTCTATCCCCTCTTCTGCAAGCTTTTCAGCCGCCTCAAGCGCACGGGACAGCATCAGCGAAGTAGCGATAACCGTTGCATCCGCACCCTCACGGGCAACCCTGGCTACACCGAAGGGGATGGAAAACTCCGGGTCATCGGGCACTTCCGAACTTGATGCATAGAGAGCCTTATGCTCGAAGAACATGACCGGGTTGTTGTCCCGGATGGCGGTTCTCAGCAGACCGGCAGCATCAGCAGCCGTGGCCGGCATGGCGACTTTCAGGCCCGGGATATGGGTGAAGAACGCCTCAAGGCTCTGGGAGTGGGTGCCCGCGTTTCCGCGGCCTATTCCCTGCTGGCCCCTGATAACAAGCGGCAGCGTCGCCCTTCCCCCGTACATATAGGGAATTTTCGCCGCCTGGTTGAGTATCTGGTCCATGGCGACGTAGGTGAAATCCATATACATCAGTTCAACAATCGGGCGCATACCCGTCAGAGCAGCTCCAACCCCGGCTCCCACAAAGCCCAGTTCTGAGATCGGGGTATTGCGCACCCGCGCGGCACCGAACTCTTCGAGCAGTCCCCGGGTACAGCCGAATATACCGCCCTGTTCGGCAATATCCTCACCCATAACGAACACATTGGCATCCCGTCGCATCTCCTGCTGCAGGACATCCCGTATGGCAACAGCGTATTTCTTTACACTCATCTGCTTATCTCCTTAATCGGTGAATACATTCTCGAGGACGGTCGCCGGATCGGGATCCGGGCTGTCGAGGGCAAACTGAGCTGCCTGTTCGATCTGTTCCTTTGCCTCATTGTGCATCTGCTCAAGTTCCTTCATCGTGACGATTTTCTTGTCAATCATATACTGTTCAAGGCGCTTGATCGGACACTTCTGTTTCCAGACCTCCACATCCTCTTTTGATCGGTAAACCTGGGGGTCTCCCGTCCAGTGACCGTACCATCGGTAGGTCTTGCATTCGATCAGCGTCGGCCCTTCACCGGCTTTAGCCCGTTTGACAGCCTTCTGCACGGCTTTATCGATGGAGAAAACGTCGTTGCCGTCAACAACTTCGCCCGGGATGTCGTAGGACTTTGCGCGCTGGGCGACATCTTTTACCGATGTGCTGACATCGACATGGGTCGTCAGTCCGAACTGGTTGTTCTCGCAGACAAAGATGACCGGGAGCTTCCATACCGCCGCAAGGTTGAGGGCTTCGTGGAAGGCTCCCTCGTTCGCTGCCCCGTCACCGAAAAAGGAGACTGCCACCTGGTCAGTACCGCGCAGTCTTGCGCTGAGAGCCGCCCCGGTCGCAATGGGCAGACCGGCTGCCACGATGGCGTTAGCTCCAAGGTTACCCCGGGTAACGTCAGCTATGTGCATGGAGCCTCCCCTGCCTTTGCAGTAACCGGTTGACTTGCCCATCAGCTCAGCCATGGCTTTATCAGGCTCTGCCCCCTTGGCGATGCAGTGGCCGTGGCCGCGGTGTGTGCTGGTTATGTAGTCCTCATCCCGCAGGTGGGAACAGACTGTTGCGGCAACCGCTTCCTGCCCGGTACAGAGGTGCACCGAGCCGCGCAGCATGTTGGCCTCAAAGAGTCCGAGGGCTTTGTCCTCGAAATTCCGTATTGTCAGCATCGTCTTGTAGATCCAAAGTAAACGCTTGTTATCCATATCTTTTCTCCTATGCCCGCTGTGCAGAGCCGGTCAGCTCTTCCAGTATTTCGACGAGATGTTCTGTTCCCTCTGCTATGTGCACGCCGGCGGCTCTGAGCACGGTCTCCTTGTTTTCGGCCGAACCTTCACCGTCAGGCGATACGATCGCGCCTGCATGTCCCATGCTGGTATCTTTGGGGGCATTTTTCCCCGCTATGAGCGCGACTACCGGCTTGGTTCCGTGCTCCTGAATCCAGGCAGCGGCGAGTTCCTCCTCGCTGCCGCCTATCTCACCGATCATTACGATGATATCGGTCTCTTCGTCCGCTTCAAAGAAGGGCAGCATGTCGAGGAAGGTTGATCCGGGGATCATATCTCCGCCGACTCCGACGCAGGTGGACTGACCTATCCCCTTCTGCTTCATGAGAAAGACTGTTTCATAGGCGTTCGTTGCGCTGCGTGACATCAGGCCGACTCTCCCCGGGGAGAAAATCCGATGAGCCATAAATCCGGCTTTGGCCTTACCGGGGGAAATAACCCCAAAGGAGTTGGGTCCTATGAGGCGGCATCCCTTCTCCTTGGCCAGGTGGTGAAGCTTGAGCATGTCATGGACCGGAACTCCTTCGGCAATGGTGATAACCAGCGGAAGTCCGGACATCACCGCCTCGTAGGCGGCTCCGTACATGAACCGGGGCGGCACGAAGACGACTGATGCGTTGGCATCGTGCTTCACCGCAGCTTCCAGGACTGTGTTGTATACCGGGATTCCGTGCACAGTCGTCCCGCCTTTGCCCGGGGTTACTCCCGCAACCACATGTGTGCCGTAGTTCAGCATCTGTTCGGTATGAAAGGCGCCCTCTCTTCCGGTGATGCCCTGTACTATAAGTCTGGTATTGGTATCGACTAAAAAACTCATGCTCTTCTCCTAGGCGTCCGGGGCCAGTCTGCCGGCGAGTATTGCCACTCCATCCTTAAGTCCCTCAGCATGGGTTACGTTCCCGCTAACGGCCTGTAGGATTTCGAGTCCCTTCTCCTTGTTGGTCCCCTCGAGTCTGACGACCAGCCAGATGTTCTGCAGGTGCTCCATGCTGCCGAGAATGCCGTTGGCTATCTCGTCACAGCGGGTTATGCCCCCGAAAATATTGAGGA
>CAYSRK010000240.1:0-3481 GCA_964433385.1 uncultured Spirochaetales bacterium | reverse complement strand
AAACCGCCTTCCGCAAAGCGTTCACAGACCAAGATTGCCTCGCATACCCGCTGCAAACTACAACTTTCTCAAGTGACTTTTTCCCAGACGGTTGACGGAGAATGTAGATGCTCCTGTCAAGCCCGCGATAGGCGGATGAGAGAAGCCTGAGCGAAGCTCTCATCCGGCACCTGCCGCCGCAGAAAAACTCAGCACTCGCTGAAACCGCAGGAGAAGCACTTCTTACACCCCTCGATACTGATGAAGGTGGCGTTTCCGCAGACGGGACAGATATCGGCATTGCGCATCCGCTCCCCGCTCCGTGCCTGGTCCGGCACTTCGGAAAAGCTCAGGCCGTACTGCTTCTGGTCATTTTCATCCTCCTCATCCGGCAGCTCCGGATAGGAGTGGTCGGGCTGGTCGGAACCTATATGCTCCTCCAGAGCCTGCGCGACGGCGTCGGGAAGACTCATGATCCGGTTCCTGCCGAACCCCATCTGCCGGCCAGACCCGATTCCCCGCAGCTGGGCGATAACCGCCTCAGCCCTCTGGACCGGGGTAAGCGGGCTCGGCATCCGCAGGACGAGGCTGATCAGCCGTCCAAGGCCCTCCGCATCAGCAGCCACATCGGAACCGACCTTCGCCACGTTGACGAACACTTCGAAGGGACTCTCCCCATTGGCGTCATCGCTGTTGACGGTGATGTAGGCAGTCCCGATCGGGGTAACCTTACGGTAAGTAGTCCCCTTGAGCACGGTAGAGCGCACCCGGGGCTTGGAGTCGACAACTACCTGCTCCTCCGGCTTCAGCTGCTCTTCCTCCACTTTGTTCAGCACCTGAGTATCCCGCGAACCGTCGCGGTACGTGGTGCCCCCCTTGCAGCCGAGATCGTACATGAGCTCGTAGAGATCGGCAGTCTCCTCCACCGTGTAGTCAGCCGGGGTATTGCCGGTCTTCGAGATGCTGGAGTCAACCCAGCGCTGGATGGCAGCCTGCACTTTCACATGTCCCTCGGGCGAGAGATCCATTGCCGTTACAAAGTAGGGGGGCATCTTTTCGTGCGGATGCTCCGCCAGCCATTCGGCGTATACATCGACCCGTTCAACGTGGGAGCCCATTCTCCCTACCCGTTCCCACTCCCAGAAGAAGTAGGGTTCAATACCCGTGCTTGTGCCCACCATCGTTCCCGTCGTACCGGTAGGAGCCTGGGTCAGCAGCGTCACGTTGCGGATCCCTTTTTCACGCACCAGAGTCCGGATCTCCTCCGGCATCTGCTTCATGAATCCGCTCTCAAGGTATGCATCGGCTTCAAAAAGGGGAAAGCTCCCCTTCTCGGCGGCTATCTCGGCGCTCGCCCGGTAGGACTCGACGCAGATAAACTTGTAGAGCCTGTCGAGAAAGGCGATCGACTCCTCGCTCCCGTAGGCCAGCCGGAGATGGATAAGCATTTCGGCAAGCCCCATTGTCCCCAGCCCGATCCTTCGTTCGGACAGCTGCTGATTGCGGTTCTCCTCAAAGAAGTAGGGAGTGTCGTCAATAACATCGTCGAGAAACCGCACTGCGTAGTGGACGGTCTGCTTCAGATCATCCCAGAGCACCTCCCCGTCGCGGGTAAACTTCGAGAGATTGATCGATCCGAGGTTGCACACGCCCCAGGGCGGCAGACCCTGCTCACCGCAGGGGTTGGTGCACCGGATTGTCGAGTAGTACCAGGAGTTGCTGTAGGCGTTGTAGCGGTCAACGAAGAAGAGGCCGGGTTCGGCTGAAGCCCAGGCGCTCTCGATGATGCTGTTCCACACATCCTTCGCCTTAAGCCGCTTATACTCGACCACCTTCCCGCCGGCTTCAATCCACTTCACCAGATCCCCGTCCCATGTATCGTTGTAGTTCGGATCACCGGTATCGGGAAAACGGGTAACCCACTCCCGGTCCTCCCTGACCGCCTCCATGAACTCATCGGTGACGGCGACACTGATGTTGGCATTCTCAATCTTGCCCATCTCGCGCTTGCTCTGGATGAAGTCGAGGATATCAGGATGCCAGACGTCGAGGATCAGCATCAGCGCCCCGCGCCGGCTTCCCCCCTGTTCGATGAGCCCGGTAACAAAACTGTAGAGCGCACCCCAGGAGACTGAACCGCTCGAGCGTCCGTTCACCCCCTTGACGTAGGCATTGCGGGGACGAAGCGAGGAAAGATTCATCCCTACCCCGCCGCCGCGCGACATGATCTCGGTCATCTGCGTCAGCGTGTCCATAATCCCGCCCCGGCTGTCCCGGGGAGAGGGGACTACATAGCAGTTGTAGTAGGTCAGCTTCTGGTCGGTTCCCGCCCCGGTGAGAATTCTCCCTCCCGGAACGAACTTCCAGTCATCAAGGAGCCAGGTGAATTTCTCGCTCCACTCCTGTTCCCCACGGAACGGGCTTTCCTGCTTCGCAATTCCGGATGCCACCCGCTGGTGCATCTGGTAGGGGTCGGTCTCCAGAGGCTTGTCGATATGTTCGATCGCAGAGACGGTCTCATTGCCGTCCTCAAGCTCCACAAGCACGGTATCACCGGCAAGGAACTCTTTGATACGGCCGATCTCCCGCTGTCCGGTCCGGCCGTTGCTGACAACCAGCACCAGGTCCTGTTCCTTGAGACTCTCCTTCTTTGCATCCTTGAGCGCATACCGATCAAAAAAAATCTTACGCCCCAGGGGCTTGAGAGAGTTTCTGCTGCCTGCCTGTCCTTGCTCTGTACCGTTCACCTGTCCCCTCCAAACTTGTCTATTCTTTGCTCATCGCAGTTACTGACCGGTCAGGCTCCTGCAGAGGCCGCGTCGGTGCGGCACGTAACGGGTACGTACCTGCCGTTGGATAACGGGACCATGCTTGCGTGCCGCTGTTAGGGGTTCAAATCGATCAGATTACCGAATGCCGGCATCAGTCAGCATACCTCAAAGGAGGAGCCAGTGCAACTGAATTTTGCAGAAAAAAACGAGAAAAACGCTACATTTTGTGTAAATTTTTATATATTATTGAAATATAACACTAGGGAACGGAACGGTTTTTTCCGTCTTCACAGGTCCATGGGGCTTAGGCAGAGAGCTTCCAGCAGATCCAGCAAAGCCAGATAATCGTCGAGACAGATCATGCTGTTGTGGCTGTGAGCGTAGCGGACCGGCACGCCGAGGACCACCGCCGGTTTACCCGCTCCTGCGAGGTGCAGGACCTTGGCGTCGGTTCCGCCTCCCCTCCTGACGCTCTCCTGAATCCTGATGCCCCTCTGCGCTGCGACTGCCCGGACATGGGCAAGCAGACGCGGGTGGGCTATCATGGTCGGATCAAAGACCCGCACGTGGGCCCCCCCGCCGAGCCGTGTCTGCGCCGTCTCGGGTCCGCCGGGAATATCATCGGCGGGTGCTCCTTCCACAACAATCACAACATCCGCCTCACAGCTGCCGCCAAGCACTGCCGCTCCTCTCGTGCCGACCTCCTCCTGGACGGTAGCTGCAAACAGCAG
>CAYSRK010000239.1:0-4557 GCA_964433385.1 uncultured Spirochaetales bacterium | reverse complement strand
TCAATGAGTTTTCTGAAGCGCGTATCTGCGTATCTGAAAAACAGCTTGTACGACTCGCAGAAGTGGTTAAACCGCTTATCCCGCGGGTCGCGGATACGGTCCTTCGGACAGCCGCCCCGACAGAAGGCAAGCCAGGGACAGGTACGGCAGGCCGGGGGGGGCTGCGCCTTCATCCGGCCGAACAGCTGCTGCCTGCGTGAATTGAGCATCTCAAGCGGATCATCGGTCATGATGTTTCCCAGGCGCCAGGCATCCTCCACGAAGAAGTCGCAGGAGAACACCTCCCCGTTATGCTCCACGACCAGGTAGTCTCCGCAGGTTTTTGCCGCAGAACACTCCTGGGGCTGCAGTCCGAGGTATATATGTGAGAAGGTGTCGAAGAGCCGGATCGAGATCGTGGCATACCCGTCGCTGAAATCGGCCTCCCACAGATCGAAGAGGCGGCAGAGAAACTCGCCGTATGCCTTAGCGGAAACGGAATAGGGGGCCGCATCACGGGGATTGTCCGGGTTCGTCTCAACGATGGGAATAAACTGCAGGTAGGTAAACCCGAGTCCTTTGAGATAGCGGTAGGTCTCCTCAGGAAACTGGACAGAATAGTCGTTGACTACCGCGAGCGCATTCACATCAACTCCGGCTTCAAGCAGCAGCCGGGCGTTTTTCTGCACCCGTACATGCGAGCCTTTCCCGTCGGCGCTTACCCGGTAGCGGTCGTGCACGTGCTGCTCCCCGTCAAGGGATATTCCCACCAGAAAGTTCTCAGCTTTGAGAAATTCAGCCCACTGCTCGTCTATGAGCATACCGTTGGTCTGCAGGCTGTTGAAGACGGTTTTGTTTCCCTTGTACTGTTTCTGCAGCGAAACGGCACGTTTGAAGAAGTCGAGCCCCATCAGGGTCGGTTCACCGCCCTGCCAGCCGAAGCCGAACTGCCGGGAAGAGCGCTCAAGGCTTTTTCTGATCAGCGTTTCAAGCACTTCATCGCTCATCCGGTGCCGTCCGGGACCGAAGAGTTCCTGCTTCCGGTAGTAGAAGCAGTAGGTGCAGGCCAAATTGCAGTCAGGACCTGAAGGTTTAACCAGGGCATAGGTGTACGGTTTGACAAACTGTCCGTTCATACCGCATTATAGCGTGCCGATCGCTCTTATTCCACCATTCGCGATCGCAGATGATTGCAGATTCCCCCGCTCTCATCTACTATGGGGTATGAACAGCCGTGGCATCCTCACAGCAGCCGCAGCGGCCCTGCTTCTGTTCGCTGCCTCATGGGCTGCATATGCAGAAAATCAGGCGCCTTCTGCGGGAGAACGGGGTATCGCCTCCTGGTACGCGGGTGAGTTCGACGGAAGGCTGACTGCGAACGGGGAGGTCTTCGATGCTGCTGCTGTCTCAGCCGCCCATCGTACCCTGCCCTTTGGTACGGTTGTTCGAGTCACGAATGAGCGCAACGGCCTCTCCCTTGACGTCAGAATCAACGACCGCGGCCCGTTTGTGGAGGGGAGAATTATAGACCTCTCACGCGGTGCGGCAGAGGCCCTCGGTATGGTGCACGACGGTCTGGCTCCGGTAACGCTCGAGATAATCTACCTGCCTGAAGTTCCCGAGTCTGCCTATCTGCGCCCCGGTGATACCGCCTGGACAGAGATTCAGGTCGGAGCCTACCGCTCGGCTGAACTGGTGTTAGAACGCTATTTCACACTCAATAAGGCAGGTTTTGCCGCGCACATCCTGCGGGGAGAGAACGGTTTCTACCGCCTGCTCGTCGATGCGGTACCCTACGACAGGCAGGAACAGGTCCGCGCTGAGCTTGCCGGACTCGGATTCACCCAGGTACTGGTCTTTCATACCCCGCCACCCGCTTTTTAGGTACCGCAGATACTTGACATCACAGAATAAATCCGCATAGTATAAGCCTCGCGGGCCTATAGCTCAGTTGGTTAGAGCAACGGACTCATAATCCGTGGGTCGTAGGTTCAAGTCCTACTGGGCCCAAATTTCAAACCTTACCTTGTAAGGATTTGCAAAGCTAGATAGAAAAACCGGAAGCATGTCACATCAGAACTGAGCCCCAAAAAGTGTACTGAAAAACTACACTTTGCGGTACCTGAGGAGTGTAAGACATGAGCCGGAAACCGTTCTACATCTCCCGTCATGGGGACGTCTGGTACGTTCGATTCATCGATTAATCAACAGATAAACAACTCACTGGAATCAGCACTGGAGAGACCGACAGGAACAGTGCTCTTATTCTTGCATCCCGGTGGATGATCGAGGGTATTCAACAGCAGAATACCGGCAGGCGAAAACGTATCTCTGAAGCAGTCTCAGCGAACAGACTGTTCACCACCCTGGAAGAGATTGGACTTTCCCAGAACGAAGCTCAGAAGGTCATCACCATCCTCAATGGAAGTATCGGTGAAAGTTGCCACCCAATCCGAGGTTAACCTGCCACTTTAGGGAAAACTGAAGCTCACTTAAGCTACCATACTGCAGTGGCAGGTTTCCGATCAATCTTTGTGATGAATTTTTCTCATAGATTCTCCTTCTATTGTAATTTTGTATGAGGTATGGGCTAGGAGGTCCATAATAGAATCAGCTAATGTTGGATCTTGGAGTTGTAGTAGATTACCACAGAATAGGTACAATTTGAAACAATTTAGTGTAGCAATAATAAAGTGTTACAGTTTTTACAAAGATGAATGGGACTTGCGGTACTAGATCTGCTATAATACCAAAATGCGAAATATGAATATACGAATATTCTGCGATGAGAGTTGCCATCTATTGAATGATACCGCTTCAATTATGACCTTCGGCGCAATTCATTGCCCTGCTGACCACATTAGAAAAATATCTCTTGATATAACATCTTTAAAGAGAGAATACTCCTGTACTGGAGAAATTAAATGGACGAAAGTATCTATAAAGAATCTTGCGTTCTATAAGGCTCTCATTGAGTATTTCATGACTGATGATAATCTCAAATTCAGATCGCTCATCGTGAGAAACAAAACTGAACTCGATCACGGTATTTTTAACGATGGCGAACATGATAATTTTTATTACAAGATGTACTACTACCTTCTCAGGAATATCGTAGAGAAAAAAAACAACAACTCATACGAAATCTTCATCGATATTAAAGATACCAGAAGCAGTGAAAAAGTGAAGGAGTTGCGTAAAGTGTTGAACTATTCACTTTATGACTTCGAAATGTATAGAATACAACGCATTCAACAAATCAGGTCGCATGAATCAAACATCCTCCAACTCTGTGATTTCCTTCTTGGTGCAGTTACCTATGCGAACAGGAACCTCGGTACATCTGAGGCAAAACTTGCAATCACCAAAGAAATATCTACCAAATACAGGGTATGTTTGACAGAATCGACTACTCCATGGGAAGAGAAATTCAATCTATTCCACTTCAAACCGAGAGGACCTGTCGGATGCTAGAATTCCTTCCGGATAAAATTGAAATACCTGTAGAGTTCGATTTTTTTGAAATTGTTGAACAACTATACGAGATCTTTCAAAGAGACATTAAAAATTGCAGGTTAAGATACCGAGGACTCCCCGTCTTCTTCGACAACAGAAAAATTGATTCTGGGTATGAAGAGGGATTTTGGCACTTGATTGAAAGAGGGAAACAGGAACGAACTTTAGATATCAAACGGGCAAAGCGACTACCCTGGTTAAAACCTTTGATTGAAAATTCAGATGACCCAAGATTGTGTAAATGGGTTGAAGACAAAATTAACAACAGAGGTGATCATGAAGAAGTCACGCATATTTATTTCAGGGAGGAACAATACATAGTAATCCTGAAAGATCGAAAGAAAGGATTCTTCCTCGCAACAGCATTTTACATTTCAGGATATAATCGCCAAAAGTACTATGATCGATATGTAAAGGCAATAAAAAAGGGCCCCGGGTGTTAGCCGGCCCCTCAGCTCCTTCTACCATGGGTAGATGAGTATCTCTACCCTTATAGTACTTCCGATTGATCAATTTATCAAGGAGAGAAATGGCTAGGTATAAAATATTTTCGGATGTCATCCAGCGAATATTTTGGTTGGAGTCACAATAACTATCCTTATATTTCTAAACCATACCCTATCAAGTTGCGTACTAATATAACAAAAATTATACCAATTCCGTTTTGTATCGATGGGTAATAATTTGTTTCTAAATGCTCGATTGTATAAGAAATTAGCAACATAATGGAACAAAACTGATGTGTTTCCGGGCACGCTCATAATCCATGGGTCGTAGCTTCAAGTCCTACCGGGCCCATAGCCCCTACCCTCGCCTTCCCTTCGGCCGGACTCTTTCAATTCGGTGCTGCTTGGGTATATACTTGCCGGGATGAAGGTTCTTTGTAGAGAGTAATATGTTTTTTCCGGAGTACGGTAAGGAGTTTTTTCCTACACACAGTAAGCAGTTTTTTCTATGACACGGTATGATATGCCCCCATAAAGGGTAACACATTGACAGGACTGACCCCGAATGGGGTAACGCTAGATATGGTGACTGCACCCCATAAGGGTGACAATCTTT
>CAYSRK010000238.1:0-4060 GCA_964433385.1 uncultured Spirochaetales bacterium | reverse complement strand
GGAGGCCGGAAGTCTGACGGAGTACGAGAAGAGTCTGCTCGGGACACCCGGGGAGAGGCTGCTTGAGCATGTGGAGCGGGAGCTGAGGCCGAACAGAACCTATAAGATGGCTCTTCTCAGTTCCCTGCCGGCATCATCTGAGGCAGCCTGGAATGTCGACGAAACAGCAGCTGCATTTCTCCGGTTCTACCTCACCAACCCCCTCCTGATAGAGGACTACCCTGACCTG
Source organism: uncultured Spirochaetales bacterium (assembly GCA_964433385.1). Classification (GTDB taxonomy): domain Bacteria; phylum Spirochaetota; class Spirochaetia; order JABMQR01; family JABMQR01; genus M55B182. The sequence continues at coordinate 3,831 of CAYSRK010000238.1, read as the reverse complement.
AACCGCTTTCCCGACCCGGCTGCCTACCCTCTTTCCAGGGTAAAAAGCCACCTTCTGAAGAATCCCCTCCATTTCCTCTCCAATACCGAAGAGGACTGCTTCACCCTTGACCGCAGCAGAGAGACGTTTTCCCTGAAAGAGGAGTACCGTCCCTACTGGAACGATGCATCCTGCCAGGCCCTGATCAGGGACCGGTTGACCTACGTCCTCAAGCGGTACCAGCGCGACCGTCTTGGGGGGATGTGAAACGAGATAGCAATGGTGCCTATCATGGCAACCAGGATATGTTAACATGTTACGTTTTCCTCGGGGGATTCTATGAAAGAACTGCCATTCGGCCTCTATGAACTGCTTCACACAAAAGAGCTTCACGATCGGCTTGAACAGGCGGGCCTGATGGACCTTTCAGACTGGAAAAAGATCAAGTCGGAGGAACTTCACCGCTATTTGGCGGTACCCCTCGCCAGGACTGTGGCCGGTTTCATCCAGGAAAAAGTAAGCCCCTCCCAGTCTGAGGAGACCCTTGAGGCCATGGAGCGGATGCTTCTCAACTCACGGGAGTTCCTGGATTTGATAGAAACCCTCCTCCCGGTCAAGAAAGAGGTTCTTCTCGGAATACACGCGGAACCGAAATCTTCATCAGCTCCGCGTCCCGATACACCGCTGGGACAGTCAGCATTGCTCACCGGATCTTCAAGAACTCCCTCGCTGCAGTCACAGCTGATAAAGGAGCTCGAATCCTGCGACCGGGCTGACTGGCTCGTCTCCTTCATCAAGTATCCGGGCATCCTGCCCCTGCTGCCTGCCCTGCGGAAGTTCACGGCTGCACCCTCATCCGACGGGAGCCCGCGGCTGCGGATTGCCACCACCTCCTATATGGGAGCTACCGATACGAAAGCCCTGAGGGAGCTGCTTACCCTGCCGAATACGGAGATTCGGGTCTCCCTTGATACAAAGAGAACTCGTCTTCACGCCAAGGCCTACCTGTTCCACCGTGATTCGGGTTTCGGCTCAGCCTATGTCGGTTCGGCGAATGTCTCAAAAGCGGCTCTGAACGCGGGGTTGGAGTGGACTGCCAAGATCAGCCAGTTCGAGACGCAGCATTTGTGGGACCACGCAATAGCCACGTTTGACTCTCACTGGGAGGACAAGACGGAGTTTGTTCCGTGTACTGCAGCTACCATTGAGGACGTTGCGATAGCGATCCGGATAGAGCGGGGAGGGGTTAAGGATGAGAGCACGGTCATCCCCCTCTTTCACCTCCGTCCCTATGGATTTCAGCAGGTGATCCTGGAGGATATTGCGGCTGAGCGGATGGCCGGGAAGCGGAAGCACCTCATCATTGCCGCCACCGGAACCGGTAAAACTATGGTGGCAGCCTTTGATTACCGCAATTTCCGCAGAGAGCACGGTGGTGCCTGCCGTCTGCTCTTTGTCGCCCACCGGGAAGAGATCCTGAATCAGGCAATAATCACCTTTCGCCAGGTGCTCGGTGACCCGGACTTTGCTCACAAGCTTGCCGGTGGTGCTGATCCACCCTCCCATGATCATCTCTTCTGTACCGTGCAGAGCTGGAACAGCCGCAAATTGCATACCCTCGATCCCCGGTTCTACGACTATGTGGTGCTGGATGAAGCCCATCATGGCCCGGCACAGTCCTATCAGAAGCTTATCGATTCAATCGAGCCCAGGTCACTGCTCGGGCTCACCGCTACTCCGGAGCGACATGACGGCCGGGATATCCGCAATGATTTCGGGGGCACCTTTACCCACGAGCTCCGGCTCCCTGAGGCGGTTGAACGCTCGCTCCTGAGCCCGTTTCACTTCTACGGCATACCCGACTATCCCGGTGTCGATTTCTCAGCCCTGCGCTGGGTGCGGGGAGGGTATGATATTCAAGAACTGGAGGACCTCCTCAATACCAACGACGGGCGGGCAGACTGGATCCTCACGCAGACCGACCGGCACGTTGCCGATATCAGGTGGGTACGCGGGCTTGGCTTCTGCGTCAGCCAGGCCCATGCCTATTTCATGGCCGAGAAATTCACCTCAGCCGGGATTCCCGCCAGGGCACTGACGAGCAAATCAACCCGGGAAGAACGGTACACCATCCAGAAACAACTGAGATATCGTGAGATCAATTTCATCTTCACCGTGGATCTGTACAATGAAGGGGTGGATATCCCCTTCATTGATACAGTTCTCTTCCTCCGGCCCACGGAAAGCGTGACAATTTTTCTCCAGCAATTGGGGCGGGGGCTGCGTCTGCATGAGGAGAAAGCACAGCTGACTGTCCTTGACTTCATTGCCCCCCAGAACCAGAGGTTCGACTTCATCTCCCGTTTCCGGGCCCTGAGCATGCGCCCCCAGCGGCGGATTGATGAACAGATAGTCTCCGGCATGCCGTTCGTACCCGCGGGGTGTTTTATCCAGCTGGAGCAGAAGGCACAGGAGTATGTGCTGCAGAACATACGGAACGCAACCTTAAGACTGCGGGGAAACACCTTTATTCGTGAAATCGAGAAACTGCTCTCCCACAGTGGCAGGAGTGTTACCTTAGAGCACATTCTGGACTGGTTTCACTTGGCAGATCCTGATGAGATCTACAAACGGGGGCTGCCCTCCACCCTCACCGCCCGGGCAAGCGGTGAAGTTACAGCTGCAGAGGCAACGCCGGATTCCCGATACAACCTGCACGAAAACTTCCGTAAGCTGCTGCTGACCGACGATCCCCTCCTGCTGCAGGATATCGTGCACCTGCTTACCACAGGCAGAACACAGTACCGGCAGACAAAGCTGCTGCTGCACTCCCTCCTGTGGAATACGAAAAAACCGGAAGACGGGTCACTTGATACGGTACACCGGTACCTGCTCTCCCACCCCGGGGTACGTACTGACCTTCTTGAACTGATCGGTTGGCTGGAGAAGAGGGTAACCCCTATCAAGGGGAAGCAGTGCTCCTCAACCGGGCAGCTGCACCTTCACGCCTCTTATACCCGGGAGCAGGTGATGTTCTCCTGCGAAAAGGGGACGTTTGAAAAGCCCTTTCATACCCGCGAGGGAGTCGTTCACGTTCCCCACAGCAAATCCGACATATTTTTTGCCGATATCAACAAGGATGAGGCCGATTTCTCACCCACCACGATGTACGAGGATTACGCAATAACCGAGAGGCTGTTTCACTGGCAGAGTCAGGCGGCAACAAGCGAGGATTCCCCAACGGGCAGGCGCTACATAAACCATGAACGAGAGGGGTATACCCCGCTCCTGTTCATCCGGGAACGGAAAAAAAGGGCGAACGGCGTTACTTCTCCCTACTTCTTTGCCGGACCGCTGCAGTACCGTCGTCATACAGGATCAAAGCCTATGTCAATAATCTGGGAGCTCGCCCACCCCCTGCCGGCCAGGGTTCTTGAGTGGGCAAGACGCGTGGGCTAGCCGGCATGGCAGGATTCTGCAACACTGCGATTTTCCCGCTTTTTTCTCTTGCCTGCAGAACGGTTAGGCATATAATAAGCTATGAAAAATACGTTCAGAAAAAAGTTGTTTGCTGCTGCCCTGTTCCTTTTCTGTGTCTTCGGCAGCATTGCCGCCCAGAAGGCAACGGTAGTCTACTCCACCGACTTCTCAACCATGACCCTCAGTCAGTCCGGCCGCACTGTCACAGGGACCTATGAACACCTTGACGGCCGCATCGAAGGGGTCCTCGACGGAACAGTCCTCACCGGCAGATGGTACCAGAACAACGGTGAAGGTACGCTCAGATTTGTCTTTTCCTCCGACTTCGGCAGTTTCACCGGAGTGTGGAACTACGGAACGGACCAGCCGGCC
>CAYSRK010000237.1:0-8611 GCA_964433385.1 uncultured Spirochaetales bacterium | reverse complement strand
TGATCCGTCTCTGTGCTCTATTGACCGCATCCCCCTGCAGATACTCAACCGCTGAAGCGGCTGCCCCGGCCCCCGATACCAGCGCATCCAGTGCGGAGTTCCCTGCAAGTCTGTCCGCCCCGTGCGTGCCTCCAGCAGCCTCTCCTGCGGCAAACAGGCCTGTGACGGCTGTTTCATACCGCTCACTGACTTCAATTCCCCCGAGCATATAGTGCTGGGCCGGTGTGAACGGCAGCGGTTCGGTTTCAGGGTGAAGTTTGAAACGGCGGCAGAGCTTCAGCAGGGTGGTGTGAAGCTCCATCCGTTCCGGTTTAATCCCGGTACAGTCGAACAGGAGGGTCCCCCGCCTGCCTGATTCCCGAAGCTGGACAATCCTCTCGTAGAGCCGCAGTGAAATCTCAGCCTTGGACAGCTGCTCAATCTCTCCATCCCTGAAGATTGCCCTCCCCTCTTCGCAGTAGATCCGGGGTTTGTCCTGCAGGAGAAACGAGAGGGAGAAGAAGGTGTCCCTGCTCGGAAGGAGCAGGGAAAAGGGTTCGAACTGGACGAATTCCATATCGCGCAGTCGGGCTCCGGCTTCCAGAGCAATGAGAAGTCCGTCTGCCGAGAGCGAGCGGCTGTTCGTGCTGCGGGCATAGAGACTGCCGAGTCCGCCGGATGCGACGATGAGGGCCCGACAGGGGCAGAGGTGGAATTCTCCGCTTCTTCCATCAAGGCAGAGCAGGCCTGACACCTGCCCTCCCTCCTTGATTATAGATACTGCCTGCAGGCCTGAAGCCGTTTGCCCGGTGTAGATTCTCTTCAGGGCCGACAGGATCTCAACTCCCGTGGTATCGGTCGTATAGACAGTTCTCGCCGCGGAGTTGCCCGATGTTCTGCGCGGCAGATACCGGCCGGAGTGGTGAAACTGCAGCCCGAGTCCCTCCAGGAACTTCAGCTCCTCCCCAGAGCGGTCGACAAGGTTCTCCGCCAGGGCCGGAAGGCCGATTCCCGCAGCACTGCGCAGGGTATCGCCTAAAAAGGTTTCCCGGGTATCGCCAGCCTCATCGAGAAGCGCGTTCAATCCGACAATTCCCGTACAGGGGGCTCCTTTTGAGATTATCAGCGTAGAAAACCCGCTGCGGGCGCAGGCAGCGGCAGCCCGCAATCCTGCGGTACCCCCTCCGATAACCGCAGCATCCACAGGCGCACGGGTTACCACATCAGCGCTCCCCCAGTACAGCGCCCTTGCCGAGCGACTGCACCAGCACGGAATACTGGGCCATATAACTCCCTTTTTTTACCTGTGCCTGCGGGATAACCAGCTCCTTGAGTCGCTGAGCGACAACCTGATCTGAGACTTCAAGGGAAATCCTCCGTTCGGGTATGCTGTAGCTGACGGTATCGCCGTCCTGCACTGCGGCCAGTGCCCCGCCTGAGGCCGCCTCCGGTGATGCGTGACCGAAACAGGCTCCTTCGGTTGCCCCGGAGAACCGTCCGTCAGTCACCAGAGCGACTGAATCCAGCAGTCCCTTGCCCGCCAGATAGCTGGTGAAGGTGTAGACTGTCTTGATCCCCGGCCCGCCCTTCGGTCCCATCCCGAGGATGAAGACTACATCACCGGGGACGATAACTCCCTGCTCGAGGGCATCAATGGCATGCTCTTCGCTCCAGTACACTCTCGCCCTGCCTGTCCTCTCCATCATGGAGGGAAGAACCGCCGACTGCTTCACAATGATGCCGTCCGGGGCAATATTTCCCCTGAGCACTGCCAGGCCTCCGTCACTTCTGAAGGGGTTGTCCATGCTCCTGATTATATCCGGGTCGGTAATCGCCGCATCTTTCCAGTTATCGCCCGCAGTTGTTCCGCTGCAGGTCAGCACGGAGGGGTCAATCGCCCCCCGGTCTGCCAGGTGCTTCATCAGTGCTATCAGGCCGCCGGCACGGTCAAAGTCGGGCATATACCAGGGTCCGTTCGGAGCAACCCCGATCAGGAGCGGTACATCCTCTCCGGCGCTGTCAAACTCCTTGAGACAGTCAATTCCGAGCTCAGCCTCGGCAGCTATGGCCGGGATATGGATCAGCACGTTTGATGAGCCGCCGATGGCCATTACCACCCGGATGGTATTGCGCATGCTCGCATTGGTGATGATATCGCGGGGGAGAATCTGTTTCTCAAGCAGCTGCATGATCTGCAGTCCTGCCCTTCTTCCGTAGTCGGGCAGGATTTCACCATCGGCCGGGGCTGTTGCATTGCCGGGAAGCGTCATCCCCAATGCTTCAGCGATACAGGCCATGGTGTTCGCGGTTCCCATCATTGAGCAGGCACCCCCGGCAAAGCAGGCGCTTTTGAGTATCTCCTCCTTCTCTTCAGCCGAGATGACTCCCTGTTCGTAGAGACCTACGCTCTTCCCAGCCTCGAGGAAGGTGCAGGGTTTACCCCCGTGTTCGCCGACTTTCATGTACCCGCCGGTAACCAGGATGGCCGGAATGTTCAGTCTCCCGGCAGCCATGAGGTATGCAGGTATGATCTTGTCGCAGGTTGCGAGCATCACCATGGCATCGAACTTGTTGGCCTCGATGATGATCTCTACTTCATTGACAATCAGGTCCCTGCTCGGGGTGATGTACTGCGGGTTAGCCAGGGCTATACCGTCGCACAGGCCCATGGTCGGGACTTCAAAGGGGATTCCCCCGGCTTCGCGTATGCCCTGTTTTACCGCGGCAGCGAGGGTGGGAAAGTGGAGTACTCCGGGGTTCGCTTCGTTCCACGAGTTCACCACCGCTACGAAGGGTTTCTTCTGCTCCTCCTCACCGACACCCGCTGCGTAGAGCAGCGTCTTCCTTTCAGCGGAGGCAACCCCCCGCACACTCTTACTTCTCAGCATGTGATTCTCCTATGGTACAAGAATTACTTTACAGGCCTCTTTCGTTTCCATCATCGTGAAACCCAGTTCCCACTGATCAAGCGGCAGCACCTTGGTTACCAGCGGTCGGGTACGGACCGTTCCCCGATGCAGAAGCGTGATTGCTTTCTCCCAGGACCAATGTGTTGAACCGAATGATCCGCAGTAGTTCAGCTCCTTCTTGACGATCTGAACCAGATCAATTTCCCGCAGCGGCTGCATAAGCCCGATCTGAATAACGGAACCGAGTTTTTTAACCTGGTCCAGTGCTGTTTTCACTCCTGCCGCCGATCCCGAACACTCGAATACGGTATCGAATGTCCAGTCCTTCAGATCCTCCAGAGTCAGCGCATCCTGCTGCAATCCCTCTCCGGCTATGACTGCGGCATCAATTCCCAGCTCCCCGGCAAGTTCCAGCCGCTCGCTGTCCGAAGGGGTTCCGAGCATGGCGACCCGTGCTCCGGAAACTTTCGCCAGCTGTCCGATCAGCAGTCCCATCGGCCCCGGCCCAATGACAAGCACCTCATCCCCGGCGCGTACGGCAGCTTTCTCCAGAACTGCATGGACACAGCAGGCCAACGGTTCAAGCAGGGCGGCATCGACAACATCAATATCAGCGGGGACGGCATGAAGGCGCGCATCGGATACGGTCAGATACTCAGCGAACGCTCCGTCAACTCCGCTGCCGATCGACTGCCGCTCGCTGCAGAGTGCCGGCATCAGACGAAGGCAGTACTCGCATGTACCGCAGGTCCGCGCGGGGGGCTCAGCCGTTACCCGATCGCCCGGTTTCCATCGCTGAACTCCGCTCCCGGCCTCAACAATTTCCCCGCAGAACTCATGTCCAAGCACAACCGGAGTTGTGATGTTCATTCCTCCGCCTTTTCTGATATGAAGATCAGTTCCGCAGATGCCGGCAGTCATTATCCTGATCTTCACTTCATGCTCTCCCGGAACACGTTCGGGAATCTCCTCCAGATAGAGATTATCATCAATCATGCTTTTCTTAATCAGTGCACGCATCAGCCGCCTCCCATCAAATCGACCACTACCAGCTCGTCGCCGTCCTGCAGCTCACGTCTGCTGTACCCTTCTCCGTCAATGCTCGTACGGTGAACCAGAATTCCCCTGATATAGACTGCTATCGGAAGCGGGTAACTGTAGCCTCGCAGAAGCAGTGCGTCACCGACTGTCATCCCCCGTGAAAAGGGGTAAGCTTTCCCGTTAACCACAATCACGCCAGCAGCACCCTTTATCGGAACATCCTACCCGATCCAGATTCCCCCGTTGATATTCAGAGTTTCTCCGGTAACGAACGAACCCAGACTTGAGCAGAGGTAGACAACTCCCTTAGCGATATCCAAAGGCATTCCCATTCTTTTCAGCGGCGTCTGGGCAATCCATGCTGCCTGTTCGGTATTCTGACGCTCCTGCTCCATAGTGCTCTTGATTCTTCCCGGGCTGATGCAGTTGGCACAGACATTGTGCTCTCCAAGTTCCCGGGCGAGCGATTTTGTAAATCCGATCACTCCGGCTTTTGAAGCACAATAATGGGCATGCTTGAACGAGCCTTGATGGGAAACAAGCGAAGCAATATTGACGATTCTTCCGAAGCGCTGCGCAATCATAAGGGGAGAGGCCGCTCGACAGGTCAGAAATATTCCTTTCAGGTTGATATCGAGGGTAGTATCCCATTCGGATTCCGGCGTTTCCCAGACATAGTTTGCAAAGGCTACCCCGGCACAGTTTATCAAGAAATGGAGACCCCCGAACGTTTCTGCCGTCACCTTGAGCAAATGATCAACTGATGCAGTTTCGATGATGTTCGTGTCGCAGTATATGGCCTGTCCCCCCTGATCCTTTATCTGGCGAACAATTTCCGTTCCCGCTTCTTCCTTGCGATAATCGCAGACAACGATCCTGACCCCCTCAGCAGCCAGGACTCGACAGATTTCCTGCCCGATACTGCCCGCTCCGCCTGTAACAATTGCTGTTTTTGATTTCAGTTCCAGTTCCATGTTCCTGTCCTTTCATTATAGTATTTGCTGATCTACATCCCGGTTTCGATATCTGCAGAAAAGCTGCATGCAGTCACAGAATCCGGAAAAACCTTTTAGTAAAAGCTTTTTCTCTGCAGTAAAAAAAAGATTGCTGTCAGGTACCCGAAAAGATAGCTGTCACATTCTCGGGCGGCACATCACCCTGAACATTGTGGACAGCTCCCAGTACATACCCCATCCCCTCCATGGCAGCGGTGATCCGGCCGACCTCGTCAGCTACTTCCTGCGGTGTACCGTTAGGCAGCAGCTGCTGGGAATCTATTCCGCCCCAGAACACCAGGCTTCCTCCATATCTCGCATGGAGCTCTTTCGGATCCATTCCCCTGGCACTGACCTGAAGAGGATTAAGCGCATCAATGCCCAGTTCGATAAAATCAGGAATAATGTCCGCCACAGAACCACAGCAGTGAAACACCACCTTTCCCGACCAATCCTCGCGGATGGCAGCAATCAGCTGCTCCATACGGGGTTTCACCAATTTCCGGAAATGGTGAGGCGAGATCAGAAGCCCATCCTGCCCTGCCAGATCATCGGCAATCGCGACAATATCCACAGAGGAGCCAAAAGCAGCCAGGGCTGTCCGGGCAGAATCCATCTCGAACTTCAGGGTCCGGTCGAGCAGATCGGTAAACAGTTCTTCATCGGTCAGCATGTCAATGCACCAGTTGTCCATGCCTCGAAGCAGATAGCTCATAGTGGTGAACCCGCCGAACACGTTCAGTACCGTCGCGTACTCACCCTCGGCATGCAAGCGCTCGAAAGATTCGGGAAATCCGGCAAACCGCCCCGGATCGGTTCCATCCGGCCAGGGATACCGCTCAAGAAATTCATGCCCATACTCCGGAACCGCAAGCGGATGGCAGACGATAGCTGCCGAAGCGTGCACATTCCTCCTGATCCCCCACTCGTCAATATAGATTCCTTCCGCTGAAATCTCATCCTGCCACCCGGCTGGTCCTGCTGTGGTCATACCCCTGAAGTCAATATCAAAAAGCTGCAGAATCTCCTCATCGATATTCACCGCCTGAAAGGCAATATTCCGAAAGCTGGTCTCTTTCTCAATACCCAGATGACGCTTCAGCTTACCGTACGACACCCCGTCCATAGTGGACCAGATAGTACTCCCGAGATCCCGGGGCACCCGATCCGGCTTCCGATGATCAAAAACAGCAGTAACGCGATCCCGGTGAGTCATGCGCCACCTCTTTTTGTCGTGGAATCCCGGACAACCAGTTCTCCCCGGATTGTAATGTGTCTGTAGTCCTGCTCGGGTGAAGCAATCCTGTCGAAAAGCAGCAAACAGGCTCGGCACCCGTATTCATACGGAATCACCGAATACGAAGTCAAAGAAGGACGTATCCATGTTCCCCACTGCAGTCCATCAAATCCTGCAACCGATACATCCTGCGGCACAGAAATACCCGAATCCTGAAGGGCATTCACCGCTCCTATCGCCATCAGGTCATTGAAGGCGAATACCGCGGTAAAATCTCTCGTCCTGTCGAGCAGCCTTTTCATGCTTTCATAGCCATTTTCATACCGGAACCGTTCTCCGTCGATCACCAGTTCCTTATGGAACTCGATACCAGCCTTTCTTAAAGCATTTCTGTACCCCTTGAGTCGGTCAGCACTGGTTGAGACATGATGAGACACGGTGACTGCCGCAATCCTGCGATGTCCAAGCCCGATCAGATGGTCAACCACCTCCCCGGCGCCCGTAACATTTGCGACCGAAACATAGTCGGCTGTCAGGCTCCTGATTCTTCTGCCGGCAATAACAAATTTTTGTCCCTTGGCGGACAGCCCTTCGAGAAACTCATGATTGAGCCCCGTAGAAACAAGTACAATCCCATCCACATTTTTATACTGCAGCCAGTGGAGATACTCCTTCTCCTTCTCAACTTCATTATCGCTGTTGCAGAGGATGACGCTGATTTTTTTTCGGCGGGCTTCATCCTCAACTCCCCGGGCGAAACCGGAAAAATAGGGGTTGAGAATATCAGGCACAACGACGCCGATTGTCTCTGTCTCATTGAGGATGAGACTGCGCGCCATGTAGTTTGGCCGATAGTTCAGCTTTTGTACGGCATCCTCTATCCGCTTTTTAGTCTCCTCACGAACGATGATTTTGCCGTTCAGGTACCGGGATACGGTTGCTATCGAGACTTTCGCTTCACTTGCCAGATCTTTAATCGTTGCCAACGGTCACTCTCCGGGAGATATATCAATCCATCCGAGATCGAGCAGTTCCAGTCTGCCTCTTGTAGGAACTCCCCCAACTTCCGACCACCCCATCATATCATAAAACAGCTGTATTGATGTGAGGAAATCGTGTTCATTCAGCGGTTCCAGGTCAATATTCCGAAATTCCTGCTGGAAAAAATGGGTTGGGAGGGTGTCATCCTCTGGTTTGAGCCCTTCACGCAGATTGAAGCAGCGAGCCATCGTCAGTGACCGCTCAGCCACCTTCAGCAGTTCTGCAAGCGTGTACTCCCAGCCCGCTGCTGCGCGGATCGCCTGCAGCAGGATGGTGATATCGAACCGGTACGGCAGCCGGACATGATTGCAGATCACCAGACTGTTGTAGAGGGTAGAGACAAGAATCTCATAGTAGCAGAGTTTAATCTTGTCAGCATGGAGCTCCTTGGGCGGATATCCCTGATAGATTCCCAGCTGTTCCATCCGGCGCGTCGGACCTATGTAGGCAGTGTCATGCACAGCATGAACATGGTCAGCCCCGGTTGGGGATACCGCATAGGACAAACCCAGCCCATGCTTGACCCGAGGTTCATGGTACGGCAGATCCTGCCCTTTTACATGCATCGCAAGATCAGCCCCGAATCCCAGTTCCGCCGAAGCGCCGGCTGCTCCCCTGCCCAGTGCCCGCCCCAGGGGACTCCGGACGTGAATCATATCGTCAAGCAGCTCCAGAATGACTTCGCCGTTCCCGAACCGTATTTGTTCTCTCCCGGGGAAATCAGGGGGAAGGAGACCGGCCTCACCGCAATTCATGATCCAGGCAATTGCCGAACCTGCCGATATGGTGTCGATACCGCCGGCGTTGCACATTTCGTTTGCCTTAACGATTACCGCCAGGTCAGCATTCCCGCAGTTCGATCCGAAGGCGGCTGCTGTTTCGTACTCCGGTCCTCCATAGTGTTTATCAACCACGTAAGGTTCCCTCATCTCCACTTCCCGCTTGCAGGCAACAGGACAGGCGAAGCAGGTGCCGCGCCCGGTGAGGTACTGCTCAGTCAGCACTTCGCCGGTAATCTTTTCTGAACCGGCAAATCGTGATTCTCGGAAATTATGCGTCGGCAGGCTGCCGCTGTCGTTAAGGGCCCGTACAAAACCGATTGTTCCATGGGCTGCAAAGAATTCGGAGGATGGGGTAGCATCCTTCCAGGTTGAGTTGAACCACTTTCCCAGTTCCTGCAGAGCCTTACGATCGTGCCATGGAGGATTGGAGCTGCCTTTGACAATTATTCCCTTCAGATTTTTCGATCCCATAACCGCCCCGAGACCGCCTCGACCGTAGGCATGCGAAAGATCGTTTAATATGCAGGCTGCAGGAACCTGATGCTCCCCTGCCGGACCGATCAGTGCGGTCCGTGCCCGCGGCTGGTCGATGATGCGCCGCATCTCCTCTTCAGCCTGCAGCAAGTC
>CAYSRK010000236.1:0-5070 GCA_964433385.1 uncultured Spirochaetales bacterium | reverse complement strand
GCTTTAAGCTTCTTCCCCCGGACGCCTATCCGAAGGGGCTGTGCAGCGAGCGCCACCCGTTCGGGTTCTGCCAGCCTGACAGGAAGCTGCCGGAGATTTCCCCCGGGAACTTCCGCAACCCCCTGATCATTGTTCCGGGAACGGCCTTCACCCCCCGCGGGGACCGGCTCGGCAACGGGGGCGGATACTACGATCGGTTTCTCAGGGACTCAGGTGCTGCGCATGCCGGAGGACCGGTGACTGTCGGGGTCTGTTTTGCTGTCCAAATATTTCAGGATATTCCGATGCGAAGCTATGATATTCCGGTTATGCACGTGTGCACGGAATCGGCCTGGTACTCGCGCTGAGGGTACTGCAGGTATTGTCAGACTATTTTCTTGTTGACGTATTCGAGAAAGTGCTGTGAGGCCATCATGTCGAGAAACCTCAGGCAGGAGCTGTTGTGTTCTTCGGAAAAATCGAGATTGGTGTGCTGCAGCAGTTCGGTGCGGATATCGCTCATCTTGACAAACTGCATGATCGCTGCAAGCGCACGCAGGTACTCAATCTGGCGAAACGGTGAACTGCCGATAACGAAGAGCAGGTGAACAGGCAGGTTGTCTGCAGCGTCGAAGTCAATGCCCTTCGCCGAAATCCCGAGTCCGACTTTTACCCGCGGGATGGTCTTCAGCTTTCCGTGGGCTATCGCCACCCCCCGCCCGATACCGGTAGTCTCAAGCTGTTCGCGCCTGATCACCGCATCGGTGAAGCTTTCCAAGTCGCTGAGGTCTCCGAATATGGGGCAGCTTCGGATCACTTCGCGGATAGCATCATACTTTTGCGTGCTGCCGATGCAGCAGATAACATCTGTAAAAGACTGCACAACCTTCTTCCTGCTACAAGTATAGGGAAATACTGCCGCCGTGGCAACCGGCGGCATGTTAAGGTTTCATGTGAAGGAAAACTCAGCCTGCAGCGGGTCCGGATTTTTTTTCGGTGAGGTAGCGGTGAATGGATTCTGCCGCCTTGCGTCCCTGCCCCATCGCAAGAATCACCGTAGCAGCACCAAGCACGATATCCCCCCCGGCGTAGACCCCTTCTATTGAGGTTTTGAGGTTATCATCGGTGACGATATTTCCCCACTTGTTCGTATCAAGCCCTTCAGTAGTCTTCTCAATAAGCGGGTTTGAGTCATTTCCAATGGAGACTATCACTGAATCAACTTCGAGTACCGATTCGCTTCCCGGTATCGCAATCGGGCGCCGGCGGCCTGAGTCATCTGGTTCTCCCAGTTCGTAGCGCAGCAGCTCCAGTCCGGCCACTCTTCCGCTGCCGTCATCCAGTATCCGTTTGGGGTTATGGAGGAGGAGGAACTCTATCCCCTCTTCCTTAGCATGGGCAACTTCCTCTACCCGGGCCGGCATTTCCACCTCGGTTCGGCGGTAGACGATATAGACGGTCTCTGCTCCGAGCCGTTTGGCCGTTCTTGCCGCATCCATGGCTACGTTGCCGCCGCCGAGCACGGCCGCCCGCTTCGACTGGAATATGGGGGTAGCAGAGTGTTTGCTGTCGTAGGCACGCATCATATTGCTGCGCGTCAGGTATTCGTTTGCGCTGAATACCCCGACCAGGTTTTCACCCTCAATATGCATGAACTTCGGCAGTCCCGCACCGCTTCCGATGAATATTGCATCAAATCCGTCTTTTTTCATCAAATCGGTCAGTTTCCGGGTTCTTCCCACCAGGAAGTTCTGCTCTATCGTTACTCCCATGGAGAGCAGGTTGTCAATTTCCTGCTGGACGATCGCTTTGGGGAGCCTGAACTCGGGTATCCCGTAAACCATAACTCCCCCAGGTTTATGAAAAGCCTCAAAGATAGTCACATCATGGCCTGCCTTGCGCAGGTCTGCGGCGGCGGTGATTCCAGCCGGTCCCGATCCGATGACCGCAACCCGAAATCCCGTGGATTCACCGATGTGCGGCATGACCGCACTGCCGTGATCTCTTTCGTAGTCGGCAACAAAGCGTTCAATCCTGCCGATTGATACCGCTTTACCTACATCCTTGAGCGATTTCCCAACGGTACAGTAGAGCTGGCACTGCGCTTCCTGCGGGCAGACCCTTCCGCAGATTGCCGGAAGGAGGCTGCTCTCCTTTATAACCGCAATCGAGGCAGCAAAGTCGCCCTTTTCGGCGTACTCTATGAAACGCGGAATATCGATGGCCACGGGACAGCCTTTGATGCAGGGGGCGTTTTTGCACTGGAGGCAGCGCATTGATTCTACCATAACCTGTTCCCGGGTATAACCGAGAGCTACCTCATCCATATTCTTCACCCGTTCAGCCGGGTCCTGGGCGGGCATCTCCTGCGGCGGGATAGCAAGCCTCTCTTTAGGCTTCAGCGGCTCGGTTCTGGCAGTGAGTTCCTGATAAAGTCTCTCAGCTTCACGTCGGATTTCATTCTGGTCGTGCATTACTTTCCCCCGTCCTTCTTCTCAAGTTCCTCAAGCTGCAGGTCGATGTGGCATTTGTGGTGATCGTTGTTTTCCCGTTTCTTGTATGTGCCGAGACGCAGCATCATGTTGTCAAAATCGACGAGATGACCGTCAAACTCCGGGCCGTCGACGCAGACGAATTTGGTCTCTCCCCCGACGCTGACCCTACAGCCGCCGCACATACCGGTTCCGTCAACCATAATGGTGTTCAGGGAGACGATGGTGTAGATACCGTAAGGACGGGTTGTTTCGGCGCAGAACTTCATCATGATCGGCGGTCCGATGGCGACAACCATATCCGGCTTCCAGGACTCGCAGAGTTCCTTCAGCGGTTCGGTCACCAGGGCCTTCCTCCCGTAGGAACCGTCATCGGTACAGATGATCAGTTCATCCGCAATAGCCCGCATCTGCTCCTCCATGATGATCAGCTCGCGGTTCCTCGCTCCGATGATCGTCTTAATCTCATTCCCGGCCTGTTTGAGCGCCTGGGCAATCGGGTGCAGGGGTGCGGTTCCGATCCCGCCGCCAACGCAGACTACCTTCCCGAAATGGTCAATGTGGGTTGGCTGCCCCAAGGGTCCGAGCACATTGGCAATGTATTCACCCGGTTGCAGGGCCGCAAGCCGGTGGGTGGTGCTGCCGACCGTCTGGAAAATGATAGTGACCGTCCCCCGTTCGGGGTCTGCATCAGCAATGGTAAGCGGGATTCTCTCCCCGAAATCGGAATCGAGCTGCAGAATGATGAACTGGCCCGGTTTTCTCTCCTCAGCTATCAGGGGGGCTTCAAACTCCATGCGGTAGACTTCTTCAGAAAGCTGCTGCTTAGAGACAATCTTCTTCATCGGAACCTCCTCGGTGTACCGTACCCTATTTTTAAAGATCTGTCAGTATGGCTGTCGGTATAGGTCTGGTCTAACCTTTAAACCATTTGGACAAAAAAAACAACCCTCTTATCTGGTACAGGTTGAATTTTTTCTGCTATATTGGGGTATGATTTCGAGAAAGGCTGTCATAGCCAACAAGCAGGGCATCCATGTCCGTCCTTCGAAGGTAATCGCCGCAGCTGCAGCCGGTTATCCGGGGTCCATCGTAATACGCAAAGGCAGCTACGAAATAGATACACTGAATACTATGAACCTTCTGACCCTGGCCCTGCTCGAGCACGACCGCATCACTGTCGAGGTCCGGGGTCCGGATGAACAGGCCATGATCGATAAACTTATTCAGCTGTTTGAAACGCATTTCGACTTTCCGGCAAAGACGTGAGGAGGCAGTATGGTAAGAAACGCTGAACAGATGCGCACAGAAGTCAGGGAACATATGCGCGGGGGACCGGGAAAGGTCTTCATGCGCCATATTATCGAAAAGGAAGAACTCTCCCACAGCCGGCTCTTTGCCGAGGTCATCCTGGAACCGGGTGACGGGATCGGGGTACATGAACACAGCGGGGAGACCGAGTACTACTGGATTCTCAGCGGCAGCGGTACGGTAGCTGAAGCTGACGGTGAAAGGCGGGTCTCTGCCGGAGATGTGGTAATAACTGGAAACGGCGCATCCCACAGCATCCGGAATGACGGCAGCGAGCCCCTGCGGTTCGCGGCCCTGATACTTCTGGATTAACAGCATGCGCAGTCTCTGCGTCTTCTGTTCCTCCCGCCGGGGAAGCAGCGCGGAGTTCGCCGCAGCAGCAGAACGCATGGGCTCCGAGATTGCCCGACGGGCTCTCCGGCTCGTCTACGGGGGCGGCGATTCCGGCCTGATGGGAACTCTTGCCCAGGCGGCGCTCTCCGGAGGAGGCAGCGTAACCGGCATAATCCCCCGAGAGATAGCAGGTCACGTGGGACAGCTCAAGGGAGCTGAACTCAAGGTGGTCTCCTCTATGCATGCAAGGAAGATGGAGATGTTCCGCAGCAGCGACGGCTTTGCCGCTCTTCCGGGTGGAATCGGCACCCTGGAGGAGATGTCCGAGATGTATACCTGGCTTCAGCTCGGGTTCAGCACGAAACCGGTCGGGCTTCTCAATACCAGCGGTTTTTTTGATCCGCTGCTTGATTTCTTTGATTCCATGGTGAGCAGCGGCCTGCTCAAACCGGTTCACAGGTCCATGCTCGTCACAGCTGATGAACCGGGGCAGCTGATCGACCTGCTTGAGAATTTTTCCTATACCTATCATCAGAAGTGGTAATCAGGAGCAGGAGGTGTGCAATGGAGTATAAGGCCGTTATTGCAAACGATCACGGTGCAGTTGAAATCAAGCAGCGGGTTCTCGCCCACCTGGAGAAACGGGGTTTCACAGTCACCGATTTAGGGGTCGGTGAGGGCGAAGGGGCCGATTATCCTGACCAGGCGCTTGCCGCCTGCACGGAGTATCTTCGCGGAGGCTATGATTTCGGGGTCGTCTGCTGCGGCACCGGTATAGGAATTTCCATAGCGGCGAACAAGATAGATGGAATCAGGTGCGCCCTGCCGCAGAACATCTTCGCTGCCCGCATGGCCAGAGAGCATAACAATGCCAATTTCCTCGCCTTCGGCGGGCGAATCGAGTATGAGGAAGCTGTCGAGGATATGCTTGATGCCTATATCGACAGCAAGTTCG
>CAYSRK010000235.1:0-6127 GCA_964433385.1 uncultured Spirochaetales bacterium | reverse complement strand
GTGGCAGAACGTGGTGCTCGTGGAGTGCGATACCGGACCGCGGAACCGCACACTTTTCTATCAGACGCAGGGAGAACCGCTCCTGCGTTAAAAGGATTTCTCTATGAATAAAAATACGCCGTTAACCCGAGCGCTGACGCTCACCGGAACTGTTCTGGTACTGCTCCCGGTCGCGCTTCCGGTGCTGTTTGCCGGTATTTTCCTGTTGTTCCGCGGGAGATTTCTCCTCGACTTCCTGATGCCGGCTGAACTGTTCTTCAGCGTACTCGGCGGGGCAGTTCTCCTCTTCCTGGCCGCAGTACGGGTCAGACAGGACTACAAACGTATCGGCTGGCTGACTGCCGGCGGCATTGCCGCACTCGGGGTTTCACTGGCAGTTGCCCAGCTCACCGGGCTCGATGACGCCGGAATGGGTGAGAAGGGCGGTATCAAGATTCTGGTCATCGGCATGATTATTGTCTATGACCTGGCCGTTGCAGCCGTCGGCGTTATGGGCATCATCCTGCTGAGAAAGCTGTTCAGAGATTCCAGAACAGTTCCGGCTGAAGAGGATGAGACGGCGGAAGAAAGCGTCGGAGAGGATCAGCCTGAAGACGTCACGGAGGACCAGATTGAGGAAGATGATGAGCGGACTTAGCCGGCAGCGGGGCTGCCGGGCATGATATTCAGTGTTCTGGACTTTGAAACATCCGGACTGAGTCCGAAGGCGGGCAGGGTCATTGAGACGGGGATCGTCAGGATAGACGAAACCGGTGAAGTGCTTGACCGGTATGAGACTCTCATCAACCCCGGTTCGCGCGAGGTCGGAGCAACCTATGTGCACGGTATCACATCCTCTATGGTGCAGGATGCCCCCTCCTTCAGCGATGCTGCCCGTGATATCCTCGCCTTTCTCGACGGCACCGTGATAACCGCCCACAACGCCCCCTTCGATATCCCGTTTCTGCGCTCCGAACTCTCCCGGGCCGGTTTCTCCTACCCGTTCATCCCGGCTCTCTGCACCCTCAAGCTCTCGCGTCGCTACATCCGCAGCGTGCGTTCGCACAGCCTCAGTTCACTCTGCGCCCACCTCGGGATAGAGAACGAGGCAGCTCACAGCGCCCTCTCCGATGCCCTGGCCACGGCCGGTCTTCTAGTCCATATGCTCAGAACCTACGACGTTGCCGAGGTTCAGGATGAGCTGCTGGTTTTTCGCAGCGGCTGTGCGGCCGAAGATGCGCTGCAGCTGTCCCTGATACCCCGGGATACGCCTGTACGCAGGCAGACCCGTTCAGATCTCCAGGCTTCAGGTGGGGAAGTTCCCCAAGTGCAGCGGATAACCGAGGAGCTGGACCGTCTTCAGAACCTCTATCTGAGAGCCGCAGCCGAGGATGAGGGGGAGGAGCGTGCTCTGCGTGAGCTGATGCGGTATCTCTCATCCTCTCTCTGGTACACCCCTGCATGTACCGCCCCGCCAGAAAGGGGTTTTGAAACCGGTATGGAGGATTATACCTGGGAACAAATCAGGTCCCTGCTGAGCTGGTGCAGCGAAGGCGGCGGGGGGGAACAGGTCAGTCACTGGAGGCAGGTTCTCGAATCAGGCATCATTGCCCGGCTCATCTTTGCGGGGAGAAGGCTGCTGGCGCAGCTGCAGGACGTGTAGGGGATTGCCATCCGCCTCAGCCGATGGTAGGCTTAAGACGAGAGCATGACCCTCCGGGTGCGGCCTGATTTACACGCGGCAAAGAATCCCGGAGGGCGGCGAGGAGGGAAGCCATGAAGCTGGTTCTTGACGGAAACATCAGCCGAAACATCATGTTCCGACAGCTTGAAGCGCAGGACGCGCCCGCCTTTTATGCCTTGGTCAATGAGATCAGGGATGAGGGACCCTACCTGTACAGCACAAGGCGCTTCACTCTGGAACAGACGAAAGACTATCTGGAGAAACACCGCATGACGGCACAGCCGATCTGGGGCGCCTTTGACGAAGAGCTGCTGGCGGGATGGATTGACTACAACCGGGGCGATTTTCCCGAAGTTGACCATATTGCGGTTCTCGGAATGGGAGTCCGGAGAGAGTACCGGGGGAGAGGACTGGGCAAGATGCTGATGCGTAAAGCCCTGGAGAGTGCCCGGAGTGCCGGAATTGAGAAGATTGAGCTTGAGGTGTTTTCCGGCAATACCGGAGCCTTGAATCTCTATCTCCAGCAGGGGTTCACCGTTGAAGGGCGTCGGAGGCACGGCAGAAAGTACGCAGGCTCCTATGAGGATGTAGTCCTGATGGCCCGGTTCATACTTCCTGGGAACTGAAGACAGCCGGGAAAGGTACAGGAGTGAGTGCGTGATCGGTGCAGCTGCAGGCGACATTATCGGTTCGGTCTATGAGCACCGTCCGATTAAGGACAGGAACTTCCCCCTGTTCAGCAGCCGCTGCCGTTTTACCGACGACACGGTCCTGACCATGGCGGTTGCCCGGGCGATCCTCGACCGGGAAGAAGATGGGCAGGCCCCCTATGAAAGCCGAATCCGCGAGTTTGCCCGCAGATATCCCGATGCCGGATACGGAGGAAACTTCTCCCGCTGGGCAGCGGGAGAGCAGACCGGGCCGTACGGCAGCTGGGGCAACGGGTCTGCGATGCGGGTCTCCCCCGTCGGGTTCGCCTTCAATACGGTCGAGGAGGTTCTCAGGGAAGCCCGCCGCTCGGCCGAGATAACCCATAACCACCCCGAGGGGATCAAGGGCGCTCAGGCTGCCGCGCTTGCCGTCCTGCTGGCCCGCAGGAAAGTCCCCAAGGAGCAGATCAGAGGAGAACTCAGCGACCGCTTCGGCTATCGCATGAACCGGAGTCTCGCTGAGATCAGACCCGGGTACCGTTTTGATGTCTCCTGCGCGGGGACAGTCCCTGAGGCGGTCATTGCCTTTGCCGAGTCAGACTCATTTGAGGATGCGGTGCGCAATGCCGTATCGCTCGGGGGCGACAGCGATACACTCGCCTGCATAACCGGCGCAATCGCCGAGGCGTGGTACGGGGGTGTCCCGAAGTCTATTGAATCGCGCGTGCGCAGTATGCTGCCGCAGCCTCTGCTGGAAGTTCTGACGGCTTTTACAGCGCGTTACGGGCATGACAGCTGATACTGAACGCCGGGAGAACGAGGAGCACAGGATGGAACGGTACGATGTGGTAATCATAGGAAGCGGTTTTGCCGGCCTCTCGGCGGCAATTGAGGCGCGGACCGCCGGTGCGTCAGTTCTCATCCTCGAGAAGAACCTGGCTCCAGGGGGTAATTCACGGATCAGCGAGGGGGGCATTGCCGCCGCGCAGACCGATGTGCAGCAACGCCTGAAGATCAGCGACTCAAAAGAGCTGTTTTATCAGGATATCATGAAATCGGGGCTCTACCTGAATCATCCGGAGCTGGTACGCATCCTTGTAGAACAGTCGGCCGAAGCCTTCGCCTGGAGCAGGGATTATCTGGGTATCCGCTACCTGGACCGGGTTGATATCTTCGGAGGTCATTCGGCTGCCCGCTGCCTGACAGCCGAGGGCATCAGCGGGGTACCGATGATAGAGCGCCAGCTTGAGCGGGTCCGCAGCCTGGGGGCAGATCTGCGGACTGGGACGGCATTCCTCGCCTTCCTGCGCGATTCAGACCGAAGGGTTACTGGAGTGAGCACGGAAGACCGTCAGGGGCTGAAGCGCACCGTTGAAGCCGGGGCGGTCGTACTTGCCTCAGGCGGCTACGGGGCCGATATTCCTTTCCGAAGCCTGCAGAATCCGCGCCTTGACAGTTCAGTGGACAGCACAAACCTCAAGAGTGCTACCGCGGAGGCCCTGAAGGCTGCCCTGGGAATGGGAGCCGCTCCTATCCATCTCTCCTCCATCCAGCTCGGGCCGTGGACATCTCCTGATGAGAAGGGCTTCGGTCACGGTCCGCGGTTTTCCGACTACATCGTTTTCCCCTACGGATTTGCGGTCGACAGCGGCAGCGGCAGGCGTTTTGTCAATGAGCTGGCTGACCGTAAGCGGATAGCGGATGCGATCCTCAGTACCGGTCAGCCCTGCATCGGGGTTGCCGATGCAGCAGCGGTATCTCTCTCTGGCTGGGATATTTCCAAGGCGCTGAAAACCGGGGTTGTCCGCCGCTTTGACAGTCTTGAAACTCTCGCAGAGGAATATCTGCCGTCTGTCAGGGAGGAGTTCTTTGAGACTGTGCGCGAGTATAATGAAGGGATTAGGGCCGGAGTCGACAGTCAGTTCGGCAGACCGGTGCTCGCAGATGCAGTTCCCTGCAGCACTCCCCCGTATTATGGAATCAGGCTCTGGCCCAAGGTCCACCATGTAAGCGGCGGCATCGGCATCAGCCCCAGGACCGAGGTGATCGATCTCAACGGTGAACCTGTACCCGGACTGTACGCGGCTGGAGAGGTTGTCGGAGGCATCCACGGAGCGAACAGACTTGCCAGCTGCGCAATAACCGAGTGCTTTGTCTTAGGAAGGATTGCCGGAAGGCAGGCCGCAGCCTGCCCCCGGTGAGTGTATCCCTACTGTACCTTGATCCCCACGAGAGCTTCGGGGGTATGCACGATAAACGTGAAGGATTCCATGAAAAAGAGGTTGATTTCGGTGTTCGTGTGTGAGTGGTAGCCGATGGAGAAATCCTGACCGATGGTCAGCACCATGTCTCCCCCGCGGCTGGCCGCGAGTACAGCCCCTTCAACGTTCTCCGAGAGGGAGACCGAGCCTGAAATCTGGCGTTCAATCAGACTCCGAAGCGAACCGCCGGGAGTCGGGCGGGATATAAAGGTCCAGACCTTCGGGGAGACGATAAGGTTGGCTGTAGGATCTAAGCCTTCCTTGCGCAGGCGGTTCAGCGCTTCGGAGACGGCATCCGTGATTGAAGCACCCTCAAGCACCGCAGATATCTCCTTTGCCTTGACAATCTGGTTTATACCGGTAATGTTCCCCTCTTTGAATCCTGTAAAGACGGCATCTTCCTCAAACTGGGCGATCTTTTTCGCAGCCTGAATGACCGGTTCCAGATCGGCGTCCCGTGCCCCGCGTTCGATATTGTCCAGCTCCCAGGTTGAGAGGGAAAAGCTGATTCTGGTCTCAACCAGAGGCTGTATCTGGTAGGTGCCGTAGAGAACTCCGTCCGACTGCTGATTCTTCGGCACGTGCAGCCTCCCGGAGCTTGCGCTGGTATAGTTCACGCCGTGGGGTCCGTCAATATCGACAATATGTCTGGCAGAAAGCGAGTTTCTCAGTGCCTCACGGGCTGTATCCTCAATCTCCGCCCAGGCCTGTGCGCTGACAGGCGCCAGTTCTTTCTTCAACAAATCCATAGATCCGCTCCTTTCACGCCAGAATCAAGATTCTGCCGTATTCTGTAATCCCTGCAGTTCAGGTATGACTTCAATATACTCATGCATCAGCTTCCAGTACACAAAAAAAGGTTCTGCGTACGCAGCAGTGCCGATATCAGGATTTGTCGGTAAGCCCGAGCCCGCGGCCCGGTGAAGCTTCACCGCCGCTTCCTGAGGCTGATCCGCCGAGAAACTCCTCTTCCACCTCCTGGTAGCCCTCCTGGTAGAATTTCTCCTCATCGGGCTGAAGCTCCTTCAGCAGTCTGAGAAATTCTCCGGCATGGACCTTCTCCTCGTCTGCGATGTCGATAAGCACTTTCTGGGCAAGTTCGTTGTCGGTCGACTCGGCGAGCTGCTGGTAGAGCTGAATCGCTTCGTACTCCGCGGATACCATGAATCTGACCGCCCTGACCAGTTCTGCATGGGTCAGTTTTCTGTCGCTGCTTTTTACGTTGAACGGATGTCCGAAATCGGGCATGGAGAGCCTCCTTGTGACGTAGATATAATCTTGAATGGACGCAGGCGCTGCATACGCAGTTCATGCGCCCTCTCTCTTCTTTCAGGGGAAGTATACTACAGTTTGATCTGAAAGTTAAGCGCAAGCAGTTTCTGTGTCGTCGGGCGCAAGCAGTTTCTGTGTCGTCGGGCTGTAGGACAACCGCATGAAGCAGGGTTAACTCTAAACAAATCAGAAAGATAACAGAACAGACCGAAGAGGATTTTCAAAAAAGGTTTGCCTGCATGGGGGTGTTCATGTATACTGTATTACATATTATGTAACAC
>CAYSRK010000234.1:0-3157 GCA_964433385.1 uncultured Spirochaetales bacterium | reverse complement strand
CTCGTTTCTAAACGGTTGGAACTACAGGAAAAACCACCGAGGGGGGATCTTCATCTCCTATTACTCGACCAGCAGGCACTGCCGGGCCGGTGATATTTCCATCGTTGACCTGTCTCAGGAGAAGGAGGATTCGGGGCTTCCTGTATTCAACCACGCCGTCGCCTATGGTCGGGAAAACGGGGAGCCCCTGTTTTACGAGGAGTGCCCCGGCGGCACCATCGACACGCCTCAGCTTCAATACATGGTTGAAAAAGCCCGCGCCTATGGATACCGGAATACAGGCTTTATCCTGGACCGGGGACGCTTCAGCAGGGAAAGCATCATGTACATGGACGAAAGCGGCTGTGACTTTCTCATTCTGGCCGACGGGACAACCCCTCTTGCCTCCAGTCTTGTCCTGGAACATCGGGGAACCTTCGAGAGCAGCCGGGACTGCTCCATCAGGACCCACAGGGTCTACGCAAAGACGGTACACGCAAAGCTCTATGATTCAGACATGAAGGAGCGGTACTGCCATATCTGTCACAGCAGCATGAAGGCCGGCGTTGAAAGGGAGGAGGTGGAAACCAGGATCGCCCGTATGGCTGAACTCATCAGTGAGTTTGAAGGCAGAAGGACAGCGTTCCCCGCTAGGATGCACGACTACTTCAGCCTCAGCTTTGATGAGAAGCAGAACCTCCTTCTCTCCGGAGCGGAGCGGGCAGAGGTGATTGAACGCGAACTCAAACTGTGCGGGTACTTCGTGATCATAACCTCCGCGAAGATGAGCGCGAAAGAAGCCCTGGATCTCTACACGTGCAGGGACCAGGATGATAAGCTGTTTCGAGGAGACAGATCCTTCTTCGACGCCGTGAACATCAGCTGCGAATCGTATGAGCCTGCTGCCGTGAGGCTCTTCATTGAGTTTATCGCCCTCATCATCAGAGGCAGGATATACCGCCAACTCAAGGAGGACATGGGGGGATACTCATCACATGCTGACCGCATGACGGTTCCTGCTGCTGTCAGGGAGCTGGAGAAGATCGAGCTGCTCAGGCAGATGGACGGCATTTACCGACTTGACCGGGAAGCTGACGACCGACAGAAGAGACTGCTCGAGACCTTCGGTCTTGATGCGGAGCAGGTGCGCAAAACAGCCGCAAACCTGAGTTCTATCCTGGAAAGGACAAATTCAGCTGCCGCAAGGAAGGAACCATAGTACGACAGCAGGCTGATTCCCGGGACAGGGCACATCAGAAACTCAAAGGGGCATGCTCCCGCAACGGTTTGATCGACTCGACAGAGGAAAGAGCCGGGAAGCAGAGATTATTCCGATTTCTGTTTTTCGTTCAGGATGTTCAGGGCGTACTGCAGTTCAACGTCGATTCCCGAGCCTGATGCCAGAGCGTTCTCATAGGTCATGGGAATCAGTATCGTAGGGACCACTCCTCCCTCGCTCCCGTCACTATCCACCTGAATCCTCCCCTGCTCATCCAGCGACCGCCCGATCGGATACATGAC
The DNA here is from genome assembly GCA_964433385.1 of uncultured Spirochaetales bacterium. GTDB lineage: Bacteria > Spirochaetota > Spirochaetia > JABMQR01 > JABMQR01 > M55B182. The sequence continues at coordinate 1,657 of CAYSRK010000234.1, read as the reverse complement.
CAGAAAGCCTCCCGGCATCTCAATTACAGGCCCCGCGACCATTCCGAACGATCCGTTGGTACCCCGAAATCCGACCACCTCTCCCCGTTCCAGATTCCGGATCCCCATGGCTATTCCTTCACCGGAGGAGATGCAGCCGTGGTTGACCAGCGCGATAACATCCCCCGTGTACCGTACCGCTGCTGGCTCTATGTACAATCCGACATTTCTTGAAATCTCACCTGTATCATCATCAATATGGATGATATCAAAATCTCCCGTTCCCCTGTTGTACCAGCTGGTGTACTCATAGAAGGTCTTCTCCGGGTAAAAGGACCCAAGGATAGCCGCTGCCATGGCATCAGACCCTCCCACGTTCCCCCGAAGGTCCAGAATCAGTCCTGTGACATGGTCAGCCTCAAGCTCCCCGATTATCCGGGTGAATGTATCAAGGGTGGGAATCTGCCCGGGCTTGTCCGCTTCACCCCATATCCTGATATAGCCTATGTCATCCTGGAGCCGGCGTGCTTCGATGAATTCCTCCGCCGGGATACCGGAGAACCCGCTGCCGTAGGCATCGGTCCGCTGCAAAGTCTCCATTCCGTCGTCAACAGCCGTGAGCTTTACGGTCAGCGGAACCCCGCCGGGGTTTTGGTAGGTCACTGTTTTTTCCGCTCCGAGGGGAGCACGCACAAGGAAGCGGGTTCGCTCGTAATCACGGCCGGCGAGGGTCGCCTGAGGAACGACGCTCCACAACGTGGAGGTTCCCTCCAGAGCGCTCATAATCGGTTTCCCATCCCAGACAAGCAGCTCCGCCCCTGCTTCCATACCGCTTCGCCCGGCCGGCCCGGCGGCATCGACCCAATTGGCGATTACCCTTCCATCGTCGAGCCGGGCAACGGTCATGCCGAACCCGCCCCCGACCGCTTCTTTAAACAGCCCCATGCCGTCATCCTGGAAACCTGCCCCGGTGATAAGGGCTGTATGGCCGTCCGGGATTGAGAAGAGGTATTTTCGCAGGCCGATGTAATACGTGCGCGGATCCCGTGCTTCCCAAGCTTCTTCTATCAGGGGGCGGAAGGTCTGCTTCATCAGATTCCAGTCAACCTGCCTCCAGGGTGTAAAGGCATACTCCTCAGCCATCTTTTCATGCATGGAATCAAACGCCTCGACCCATCCCATCTCCCCGTAATCGGCCGCCTCCGGAGGCGCATAGGCTCCAGACGGCATGCTGAGGCATCCTGCAGCCAGGAAAATCAGGACCGCACTCAACGTAAGCTTTCGGTATTCCACACCTGCCTCCTCTCTGTCCGCTTCGGGGATCCTGCCTGTCAGGATACCACAGGGGGCAGCTGCTGAACAGGCGGGGACGGACAGGAGACTTCATTCAGAAGCTCTTCAGCAATCGCATCAAGGCGCTGCTGCCAGCTGCCCCGGTCAGGGATGACGAGCGCGGGAAAGGGAAGCTTCTTAAGGAGTTTCAGCTCGAGCTCCTGGCGGAAGCGGTAGAATTCTATGACGCCGCTGAGATCCTGCTTGAGATGGTGCTTTCGGCCGAAGGGACCGTCGGTCAGGTAGCGGATGACGAACTCCGCCCACTGCGGCGGCCGCTCGGAAGCAGCCTGCTCAAGGGAACCTCTCACATCGCTTCTCTCCAGATAGAAGAGACAGGGCTGCA
>CAYSRK010000233.1:0-7239 GCA_964433385.1 uncultured Spirochaetales bacterium | reverse complement strand
GCCTGCCGCGCAGGTCGTAGAGGCGGAAACCCCGGGCACGGGCAATGATGGGCATACTGTAGGCGAATTCGCTGCCTTTCGTCATGCCGAGTATAGTATCAGTCCCCGGCAATTTTCTCAAGCGACGATGTATAGCGAGGAATAAACTGGGCCGTCTGTCCCGTGTCGAAGCGGACGCTGACCATCTCCCGCCCCCGCTCCACGGTTGAGGAGATGACGTACCCCGGTCCGTATTCGTCGTGGTAGACCCGGTCTCCCGGCGCAAAGCGGGAGGTATCCTCCGTTCCGGCCGAAGCTTCGAGCTCCCGGTACCGGGAGGTTCTTTCCGGGGTGAAAGAACGGGTACCGACCGGACGCTCCAAAACCTGCTGCCGGGAAAATTCCACGTACTCCTCGGGGAGCTCGCGGACAAACTGCGAGGGCATGCAGGGAGCTGTCCTTCCCCAGATCGACCGGCGGCGGCAGAGGGTGAAATGGAGCTCCTTCCGGGCCCGGGTGATGCTGACGTAGAAGATTCTCCGCTCCTCCTCAATATCGTCATCATCCGAGGCAGCCCGGGAGGGGAACAGTCCCTCCTCCAGCCCGGTAATAATGACCCGGTCAAACTCCAGGCCCTTGGTGTTGTGCATGGTAATCAGTGTTATCCCCGGCTTTTCAGCAGGGTCCTTAGTCCCCAGCCTGGTCGGGTCAAGCTCCAGTGACTCGAGAAAGAGGGCTATGCCTCTCTTTCCTGGAGGGTAGGCGGCGGCCGCGTTGACAAGCTGCTCAAGGTTGCCGACTTTCTGGGTCATCGCGCTCTCATCCTGGCGGCGATAATGTTCAAGCAGGCCTGAATTCTCGAGCATGGTGCGGGCGAATTCACCGAGGGAGCTTGTCAGCACATGTTCGCAGGCCTCCGTATACCACTCGATAAACTCATCCGCTCCCCCGCGGGCCCGGGAGGAAAGCTTCGTCCGCGCACGTTTGACTCCCTCCGGACAGCTTCCCCCCGCCTCCTCTGCAGCAGCGATGATGTGCTTAAGCGAAGCCTCCCCGATGCCGCGGGAAGGCTTGTTGATAATCCTCCTGAAGGCGATCTCATCGGCAGGATTGAGGATCAGGGCAAGCAGGGCAAGGGCATCCTTGACCTCCTCCCGCTCGTAGAACCGCAGGGCGCCGACAATCTTGTACGGGATGCCCATCCGCATGAAGACCGTCTCAAACACCCGCGACTGGGCATTGGTCCGGTAGAGCACTGCCGTGCCGTCGTAGTTACCGTCCCGGTCGACAATCTCAGCGCAGAGACGGGCTTCGGCTGTTTCGTCCTCGCAGATGTGCAGATGGGCTTTTTTCCCCTCACCGCTCTGCGTCCAGAGCTGCTTGCCGTGTCTTCCCTGGTTTCTCGCAACAACCGCCTCGGCAATCTTCAGTATGGTTCCGGTTGAACGGTAGTTCTGCTCCAGTTTAATCACCCGGGCGGCGGGAAAGACGTCGGGAAAAGAGAGGATGTTCTTAAGCTCAGCTCCGCGGAAGCGGTAGATTGACTGATCGTCATCCCCAACGACGCACAGATAGCTGCCGCCGTCTGCGCTTTCCGGGGGGGAAAAGAGCTGCTTGAGGAGGGCGAACTGGGCGTAGTTCGAGTCCTGGTATTCATCGACGAGAATTGCCCTGAACCGGGTACGGAGCTGCTGCCTGACATCAGGGTGTTCGTTCAGCAGCTCGACCGAGCGGGAGATGAGGTCCCCGAAATCGACATTTCCGATACTGCGCAGCCGTTTCTCATAGGCTGCATACATGGCAGGCAGCCGGGAACTTCTGCTAACCGGGCTGAGGTCATCATTGGGGCCGAGACAGTAGTCTTTTGCCCTGCTTATGGCGTTGATATAGGGTTTCAGTTCATTCTTCCGGTAGGACGGGTAGAGCCGGTGGAGCAGGGAGAGCGAATCTTCCTCATCGTAGATGGTAAAATCAGCGGCGAGCTGCAGCCGGCTGGAGCTGCGGCGAAGCAGCCATGCCCCGAAGGAGTGGAAGGTCTTGATCATCACCCTCTCGGCTCCGCCGCCGCGCATCATTGCTGCTGCCCGCTCCTTCATTTCCGCCGCGGCCTTATTGGTGAAGGTGACCGCAAGGATCGATTCGGGCCGGTATCCGAGGGCGGTGATCAGGTGGACGATCTTGGTCGTAATCACCCGCGTCTTGCCCGACCCGGCTCCTGCCAGGACCAGCAGAGGTGCGGAATTTTCCAGCACCGCTTCACGCTGCTGCTCGTTGAGACCTGCAAGATAATCAGCCTCTGTTTCGGGTTTATATGTCATACGCTGTGTCCGTTTCCTCTCCCCTGTATGCTGCAGAGGCTTCTCAGCCGACAGGTACCGCCTCAAGGTCCACGCCTACGGTGCGGCGGATGCCGCAGCGGATGATCTGTCCCGGCTCTCCCCGATCCGAGAGCACGACGGTGGAACCGTCCACCTCCGGGGCCTGGGCGAACATCCTGCCGATGAGAAGCTCCTCCCCGGCCACACGTTCCTCGATAAGCACGTCAAACTCACGGCCGACCCACCGTTTCAGCTGTTCTTCGGTTACGGACTGCTGCAGCGCTTCGAGCTCCTGTCGGCGGGATTCGGAGCGCTTTGCGGCAGCCCGGTGCCCGGCAGGGCTGCGCAGCCCGAAAGCCGGAGTCCCCTCCTCGGGGGAGTAGATGAATACCCCGGCCCAGTCGAGGCGGGCAGCCTCAGCGAAATGCATGAGCCGGGCAACGTGGGACGCCCGTTCGCCGGGGAATCCGAGCATGAAGGTCGACCGGATCACCGCGTCAGGCAGTTCGGCGCGGATGGATTCAATCAGATCAAGATAGGATTCATACGTACCGCTGCGGCCCATCGCGCGCAGTATCGGCTGCGCGGCGTGCTGAAACGGGATGTCAAAATAGGAGAGAATGTTCTCCCGTTCCTTCACCAGGCGGATCAGCTCCCCGGGAAAGCTGTCGGGGTGGATGTAGAGCATTCGCAGGACAAAGCTGCCCTCAAGGGAGGAGAGGCGGGAGAGCAGCTCGGGAAATTCCGACCTGCGGCTGCGGTCTCTTCCGTAGGCGGCCAGATCCTGGGCTATGATGTTTATCTCACGTACCCCCGAACTGATCAGGCGGCGGGCATCGCCGAGAACATCTTCGAAGGGACGGCTGCGCAGCTCCCCCCTGATGAGGGGTATGGCACAGTAGCTGCAGTGGTGGCTGCATCCCTCGGAAATTTTCAGGTAGGCGCTCCCCGGGTATGAGAGCAGCCCGCGGCGGGTGATGTACTCCCGTTCAGGAAGCTCGGGGTAGAGTTCGGCTCGCTCGCCGGCCATAATCCGGGCGGCGAAGCCGGGGATCCTGCCCAGGTCAAGATTGCCGAAGAATCCGTCGGCTTCGTGCAGTTCTGCGCTGATCTGCCGGCCGTAGCGCTCTGCGAGGCATCCGGCCATGATGATTTTCTTCTTCGGCCAGGCTGCGCGCAGCGCAAACAGGGTATTCAGAGACTCCTCCCGGGCCGGTTCAATAAACCCGCAGGTGTTGATGATGATGAGGTCAGCTTCATCGGCTTCAGCGGTCCGCTCCCAGGCGCCGTTCTCCTCGAGAGCGGCGAGCATAACCTCCGCGTCGACCTGGTTCTTTGCACACCCGAGATTTTCCACGTAGACCCTGTGCCGGTCATCACGCTGTTCAGCCACCGATATCACTCCTGTTCTGCGGCGGTTCCGCACTCCCGACAGTTTCCCCGTCTGCCGTACATGTGTCAATCACCTCAGTAAAGAGAGAGATGCTCTCCTTCAGCATGTTTTTTTTCTCTCTTAGAGAAGGCTGTACGGCAGATCAGCCCAGCGCGCAATGCATGCTTTCGTATTGCTTTTTACCCTCTATCTGGTGATTACCGGGTACAGCCGTTATTCCTGACAAAAGAGGAAAATATGTCCTAAAACATAGAAAAAGCGCTGAAATTACACAAATCACTTGTCTTGTGAACAATTTTGCAGTAACGTTACTAGTGAATTATAAAAAATCGGAGGCTTTTATGAAAAAAACGCTTATGATGTTCATGATCCTGGCACTAACCCTGCCGGCGATGCTCTTTGCGGCTGGAGCAGCAGAAACCGCGGCATCTGAGGAGATGGTCCTCAACTGGAACTTGGGCGCTGATCCGAAGACGATCGACCCCGGTCTTAACGGCGCAACTGATGGCGGCGACATTATCGCCAACACCTTTGAGGGCCTGGTAGTTGAGCGTGAGGGTGTGGTAAAGCCCGGTATTGCCAAAAGCTGGGAAACCTCTTCTGACGGTCTTACCGTAACCTTCCACCTGCGCGAGTCCAAATGGTCCGACGGCTCCGACCTGACCGCCCACGACTTTGAGTACGCCTGGAAGCGGGCTATCGATCCTCTGACTGCTTCCGAGTACAGCTGGCTGTGGGAATACACGAACGTGGTCAACTCCCTCGAGGCTTCCATGGGCGAGGTTCCGGTGGACGAGGTAGGCGTAAAGGCTGTTGATGACTACACGCTTGAGGTGTATCTCAAGGCTCCGACTCCCTACTTTGTCTCCCTGACTTCCTTCTACCATTTCGCTCCGGTGAAACAGTCTGCAGTGGAAGCCGGTCCTGAAGGCGCGTGGGCAAAGAACCCCAACCTCTACGTGAGCAACGGACCCTTCGTGATGACCTCCTATGTCATCGGCGACGGTCTTACCCTCGAAAAGAACCCCAACTTCTGGGATGCGAAGAACGTAAAGATTGACAAAATCAACGTCAAGTTTATCGACGAGGCTTCAACCGCCTACACCGCATACAAGGCCGGGGAGTTTGACTTCCTTAACGATGTGCCTCCCGCGGAAGTGCCGAAGCTTATCGCCGAGAATCCTGAATACTACATCTTCCCGCTGCTGGGAACCTACTACTACAACTTCAACATGAACCTTTCGATGTTCGAGGATGAGAGAGTCCGCCGGGCCCTCACCCTCTCCATCGACCGTGAGCAGATTGTGGAAGTGCTCGCCGGCGGCCAGGTTCCGGCTCCCGGTTTCGTACCCCCCGGATTCCCGGACCACAACGGAAACGACTTCTTTGAAACTGCCGGAAACTACGGCATAGCCACCGATGACTCTCAGTTTGCTGAGGCCCGCAAGCTGCTTGCCGATGCCGGATACCCCGGCGGGAAAGGGTTCCCCTCCTTCACCCTGATGTACAACACCAGCGAGGGTCACAAGCTTGTGGCTGAGATGGTGCAGGAGATGTGGAAGACCAACCTCGGACTTAACGTTTCTCTTGAGAATCAGGAATGGGCAGTATTTCAGGATACCCGCAAGGCAGGAGACTACGAAGTTTCCCGCGGCGGCTGGATCACCGACTTCCTCGATCCGAGCGGTCTGCTCGCCATCTTTACCAAGGGCAACGCCTACAATGATCCTGATTATGACAACCCCGATTTTGATGCGGCTATGAACAGGGCTCTCACGGCCACTAGTGACGCCGAGCACTTCGAGGCGCTCTACGAAGCTCAGGAGATCCTGATGACGGAACTTCCTATAGTGCCCGTCTACCACTACACCGATTCAATGCTTTCAAGCCCGCAGGTTAAGGGATGGAGCCGCTCACAGCTCTCCGGTACCGACTTCAGGTACGCAACGGTTGAACGCTGATCGGTATCTGCTTTCTAAAGACATATGACTTGGCAAAAACCGCCGCCTTAACGGGTGGCGGTTTTTGCTCTTTTACGGTATACTGCCCTGTATTTCTGCAGCACATGGATGAGCAAGGACCGCAAACCTGCCCCCCGGGGCTGGCCGGCGCGCTCACATAGGGCATTCCCCGCTGCACGGTACTATATAAGAACTTTGTATCAACAAGGAGGATGCCGATGGGCAGATACTTTCTTCGGAGACTGTTCTATTCGCTCCTGACTATCCTGCTGATTGCGACGGTGACGTTCTTCATGATGCACGCTATTCCCGGGGGACCGTTTACCCGGGAGAAGGCTATCCCTGACGAGATTCTCAGGGTCATTGAGGCCAAGTACAATCTTGATGCGCCGCTGTGGCAGCAGTATCTCGACTATATCAAGGGGTTGATTACCTTCGATCTCGGTCCGTCGTTCCAGAAGGTGGGGACCAGCGTTAACGATCTCATCATATCGGGATTTCCCAATACGCTGAAAATCGGGTTTTTCGCGATCCTGGCCATTATTATTGTCGGTGTACCGGTGGGTATCATCTCAGCGCTGAAGCAGAACAAGCCTATTGATTATATTGTCATGTTCGGGGCGACGCTCGGGGTGACTATTCCGAGCTTTGTCCTGGCAACGGTCTATATCTACGTCTTTGCCGGCAAGCTCGGCTGGGTGCCTCCGTTCGGTCTGCGCAATCCGGTGAGCTATATCGGTCCGATGATCGCCTTGAGCGGCTACTCGCTCTCGTTCGTAGCCCGGCTTACCCGATCAAGCATGCTTGAGGTGCTGCGTGCCGACTACATCCAGACCGCTCGGGCGAACGGCTTGAGTGAATTCTCGGTGGTCGCCAAGCATGCGGTAAAAAACGCCGTCATACCTGTCATCACCTATCTAGGACCGACGATCGCGGCCATTATAACCGGTTCCTTCGTAGTCGAGCGCATATTTGCCATCGCCGGCATCGGGCGCTACTTTGTCGAGAGCGTCACAAACCGTGATTATACTACGATCATGGCGGTAACCGTGCTCTATGCGACGCTGTATGTGTTCATGGTGCTGCTCGTCGACATTGCCTATGCCCTGATTGATCCGCGCATCCGCTTTGAAAAGGAGAAGGCCTAGTATGGACGCATCCAGATTTACCCCTATCGACCGTCAGAAGTATGCCGAGTCCGAACCGGTCCGTCCGAGTCTGACCTACTGGCAGGATGCCTGGAGAAGGCTGAAGAAGCATAAGCCGGCTATTGCCGGGCTTATCGGCGTCATCTTTATCATCCTCTTCGGATTTGCCGGTCCGCTGTTCTCCTCCATCTCCTACTCCGACCAGAACGTCAATTTCGCCAACCTCCCCCCGAGGATGAAGCTCTACCAGCTCGATGAGGATTTTTTCGTTTTCCTCACTGAGGATTATAAACTGATCCAGGTAAGCTCCGGAGGGATGGTGCTCGAGCGGCTGAAGCGGATTGACCAGGATCCGGTGAACAAGCTCTATACCTACCAGAACGCCGCAGGCGACAAGGAGGTCGTGCTCGATTTCTCCTACAACCTGCTGCCGGGAAAAA
>CAYSRK010000232.1:0-2491 GCA_964433385.1 uncultured Spirochaetales bacterium | reverse complement strand
TTTGCTCCCCTGCAGCGTGAGGATGAGAAAACTGAACAGGTCCGGAACCTGATAGCAGCCGCCGATGTCACAGTCCTCTGCAGCTTTCCCGTCGGGGACGGGAACCTGGTGAACCTGGAGGCAGCGGGCAGTGCGGAGGAACTGGTCATTATGGAAGAGGAGGGCGAGACCTGGTCCTGCCGTCGTGACTTTTTCTGCGAGGCGGCTGAAAAACAGTTCAGCAGACTGACCGGGACTGGGAAAACCATGAGCCACGACCGCCTGCTGGCATACATAGAAAAACGCATGAAAGCGAAGGCACAGGAGTAATCAACATGCGCATCCCCTCACCAACCCTCGGTTACACGCTGCAGACTGACGGCAGCATCCGGAGAATCATATCTCTCAACTCAGGTTACACCGAGGCCCTCTTCAGCATGGGCCTCGGAAACAGGCTTGTGGGCGTATCCGCCTACTGCAGCCGCTACTGCGACACGGCCGGGCTTCCGGCTGCAGGAGGCTACCTCACCGCCGACACCGGGCTGATCAAGGAACTCAAGCCCGATCTTATTATCACGACAACAGGAGTGCAGCTGCCGCTTGCGCGCCGCCTTCAGGCAGAACACCTTCCCGTACACGCCCTGCCTCTGGCAGGGACCATCTGGAGCCTCTGTGATGCCTGGGTGCAGCTCGCCTCCCTCTGCGGGGAAGCTCAGGAGGGCAGAAACTTTGCCGATACCTTCGTAGCCTCGCTGCAGAAGCTCCGGGAAGGGTGGGGGAGAACTCCGGTGAGCCTCTACGCAGAACTCTGGTTCGGCAGCCATCAGAGAACGGCGGGAAGTCAGACCCACATCCAGGACATCCTCCGCTATGCCGGGGCCGATCCTCTCTTCGCCTCCGAGCCCTGGGCGTACGAGACCCCTGACCTCGAAGCAGTGAAAGCAAAACGCCCGAAGGTCTTCCTCGGTTTTTCAGAACCCGAATATCCTGTCGACTTTACCGCGCTCGCTGAACAGCGGGGCTGGGCGGAGGAATTTTCCCCTCAGATTATCAGCTCAGGAATTACTCGCGGGCAGAACATCATCCATGACGGGCCCTCTCTCCTTGAGACAGCCCGCTGGCTGCAGGACCGGCTGAGAGGCTGAATCCCAGTCTCCAAAGACCCCGGATTCCGCTGAATCGAGAAATGCGTTGAGGGAAGAGAAGTACTGCTTTCGGGCGGTGACCAGCGCCTTCGCGTGGGCCGCACCCTCGATCAGCAGCAGGACCGTCGGATAGGTTCCGCTTCTCTTCTCCGCCGTCTCAACCGACATCTTCGTGGGAACGTAGGTATCCTCAGTTCCGTGGACAAGGAACAGCGGCACCGGACTTTCCATGACCGAACGAATCGGAACCGTGTCGGTGAGACCGAAACCGCACGCGCGCCTGAGATAGCGGTCACAGAAGAACAGCGTGATACCGTCCATAAACCGGGGAACATGGTTCCTGCGCAGCATATGCCGGTAGAGATCAAGGGTATCAGAGTAGGGACAGTCGGCGTGGGCGAAGGTAAGCCGCTTCTCAAGCGGCATGAACTGCATCACCGTTGCCGCTCCAAGCGACTCGCCTGCAGCTCCAAGGACCTTGGTGTCGGGAAACTTCTCGAAGACCCAGTCGGCAACCTGCTTCAGATCATGCTTTTCGAAGAATCCGGCAGTACAGCAGGCCCCGCCGCTGTCGCCGTGGTAGCGGTGATTGTATGCGATAATATTGTAGCCGCGCTCCCGGTACGGCGGCATATACTTTACCATCCCATGCCAGCTCCAGGTATGGCCGTGGACAAAGATGACGCTCTTTGTCGGGTCGCTTCCCGGGCTGAAGACCCCCCTCAGCTCGTAACCGTACCGGGAAGTGAGGGAAAAGGGCTGAAAATGGTAGGAGGCGAACTCCTTCTCGGTGAAATTACCCTCCTCAATCGAGTCGGAATAGGTTTTTTCCAGGGAGTGAACCCGGGCGAAGGCAAACTTCCGGGCCATAAGCCGGCCGATGAACCAGCTGAAAAACAGGTAGAGCACCAGAATAGCTACAATAATTACCGCTGCTGCAGGCATATGAATTCTCCTCTCAGTGTATCTGGACCGCCCGCGCGACAGCCTCCGCAAGGAGCACGGCTGCGGCAGTGAACCCGGAACCGGTTATCATGCACGGCACCAGGCACCCCATAGCCCGCCCGGCTTTACGCTGCCTTGCGGAACGGGAAAGCGGAATCCCGAGCTGTCGGGAAATCTTCGCCTTAGCTGATGATATCCCCAGGGCTCGCCTCCAGGAAAACGATACCCCCGGAATTCCCCGTTTCTTCTTCGCCATTGCTGCCGCCTCGCTTGGATTACATCCTACCACAGGGCGCCTGTTCAGACAATCTCACCGTGCGGAAGTGGGGTAATAGGGGTGCAAAAAAGAGCGGCGGCAAGCTTCCGCCCGCCGCCGCTGTCCATTCCCGCAGCTCCGGTTCTACAGGGAGACTCCCCCGTAA
>CAYSRK010000231.1:0-5526 GCA_964433385.1 uncultured Spirochaetales bacterium | reverse complement strand
GAATCCGCAGGCTCCTGTTTCTGCGGCTCAGCATCGGCAGAAGGCGCGGGGCGGAAGTCGCTGATCTGCTCACCCGCCTCCCCGATAAGCGCGATGGGAACCATGACGGGAACTTCGTCATCAGCGTGGTACAGCTGCTTGAGAAGAATTCCGTCGGCTGTTGATTCCACTTCGATCGTCGCCTTGTCGGTTTCCGCTTCGCACAGAACCTCCCCGCTCTTGACGGGGTCCCCTTCCTGTTTCTTCCACTCCAGCAGAATGCAGGTCTCCACCGAATTTCCCTGTTTGGGCATCAGTACTGTTTCAGCCATAGGGCAGTATTCTCCTTTATTATGCAGTATGCAGGCCTTTTTTTAACCGCCGCTCGAAACCGGCATGTTCATGCCTGGACGCGAAGAACCTCCACACCCCGCTCCCGGATGGCCTGGGCAGCCTCCTCCGGGAGTCCGGTATCAGTTATGATCATATCGATTCGTTCTATCGGCAGTATTTTGATAAAGCCCCGTCTGCCGTACTTCGAAGAATCGGCAACAATAATCGTCCTGTCGGCCTGGGCGCACATCTTCCTGACTATCTCGGCGTTCTCCACGAGGTGAGTCGTCAGTCCGTTCTCAAGCGTGAACCCGTCGGTTCCCGAGATGGTGAGGGCTACGTGGAACTGGTCAAGCCGGCTGACGGCATCAGGACCGACAAGTGCCTCAGCGGAGGGCCTGAACTCCCCTCCTATGAGGGTGAGGCTGAAATTCGGATTTACCCGGGCGTAGGGCAGGAGGAGCGTGGAATTGGTGACGACCTGCAGGCCTCTCCTTCCGAGCAGGTAGCGGGCAACGAGCGCCGAAGTTGTTCCGTTTGTGATCATCAGATGCTCGCCGTCACCGATAAGCGCGGCTGCGGCTTTGGCTATCCGCTCCTTCTCCGCAGTTCTGCTCGCCTTCTTCTCGAGCATATCGGGATGAAAGGCGGGAAGCGCTCCTCCGCGGGTACGAACAACATACCCCTTTTCCTCAAGGCTCTTCAGGTCTGCCCGTATGGTAACGACTGAGACGTCAAGCACGCTGCTCAGGCGGGCGACCGAGGGTTCTTCTCCGCTGCGCATCAGTTCGAGAATATCATTCTGCCTCGAAGTAAGTCCGTTCATACTTTCCTTGTTCTTTCTTTTTAGTTTCTAATGTATTTCTATTCTATTTCTATTTTCTGTTTTATGCAAGATGGGCAGACGTATTTTTTTCTGTTCCGCAGCTGCAGGCAGGCTTCACCTCGTAACCGGGAGCCTGAAAACGGTAACTAGTGGAAAATAACTATATCGGATATTTTTCTTGTTATATACCGGAATTTCTGTAGCAAACCCTATTCCGGTGCGCTATACTGGTGAGCGTGACGCGGGCATGCGGCTGATTGCGCGAGTTCCCGCCAGGGGGCTTGCCATGAAACAGACCAATGCTCTTCCCAACTCCTGGGATGAACTGAGCCGGTACCGCGGAACGTTTTTTACGGGAACGTGGCCGACCATACCCGAGATGACGGAGATAACCGCATCCAGGTTTCCCGATCGCCCCTGCTTTACCGTATTTACCCCTGAAAAAAAGACGCTGACCTACCGGGAGTTGACAGAGAAAGTCCGCACCGCTGCTGCCGGCCTCGCTGCCCTGGGGATGCGCACAGGGGACCGGATAGCAGTCACCGGGAAGAACAGTCCCGAGTGGGCTGCAGCCTATCTGGCGGTCCTCTACGCCGGCTGCATCGTGGTTCCCATCGATTATCAGCTGACAGCTGCCCAGAGTTCGAAGCTGGCCGCATTTGCCGGGTGCAGGCTGCTGTTCACCGACCGGGAAAAGTATGATGAGTTCTCCCGCCTCTGCGCAGACTCCCCTGTCGAGCAGGTGCTGCTGCTCGAGCAGGGGGGACACCCTCATATCTTTGACCTGCAGAGCGAGGAACCCTACCGCAAGCCCGATATCGGGGAGGATGACGATGCGGCGATCCTCTTCACCTCCGGGACCACCGGCAATGAGAAGGGGGTTATTCTGACCCACAAAAACTTCGTCAGCGATGTCTATCAGGCCTGCCACCCCGCATTCCTGACGGCAAGCGAGGAGGATGTCTTCTACGCCCTGCTTCCGCTCCACCACAGCTACTCCATGACTGCGGTCTTCCTCGAGTCGCTGAAGCACGGAAGCGAACTGGTATTCGGCAAGGCCTTTGTCGTCAAGCGGATCATCGCCGACATGCAGGAGGCAGGGGTCACGGTTTTCATGGGCATCCCCCTCATATTCAATAAATTTCTCGCAGGCGTCATGAAAAAAATCCGCGAGAAGGGGCTTGCCGCCTACACCCTCGTACGCATCCTGCTGTTCATCAACGGTATCCTCAAACGTCGGTTCGGCCTCAATCCGGGGAGAAACCGGTGGTTCAAGCCGATACTTGAAGGGCTAGGCTTCTCCCGGATCAACTTCTGCATCAGCGGCGGCGGTCCGCTGCCGGCGAAGACCTTCTCCCGGTTCCAGCAGCTCGGGATTGACTTTGTCCAGGGGTACGGACTGACCGAAACCGCCCCCATCGTGACCCTCAACCCCAGGGACCGCTTCAAGCTGACTTCAGTCGGCAGGGTTCTGCCGTTAATCGATGTCCGCATCGATTCGCCGGACAATTCCGGCACCGGCGAGATACTGATCAAGGGGCCCAACGTCACCCGGGGCTACTACAACGACCCGAAAAACACAGCCGCCCTCTTCAATGAGGAGGGCTATCTGATAACCGGAGATCTCGGATACCTCGACGATGAGAACTATCTCTACCTCAGGGGCCGTAAAAAGAACCTCATCGTCACTGAGGGGGGAAAGAACGTCTACCCGGAGGAGATTGAGGACCAGTTCCAGCTCTACCCGGCCATCGAGCAGATCATGGTCCGCGGCTACATCATGGACAAGGCCGCCGCATCCGAGGGGATCGAGGCGCTGATCTACCCGAGCAGAGAATTCTTCGGGGGAGAGGGCGACTGGGATTCAGTCAATGCTGAGGTCAACCGGGCGGTAAGGGAGATCAACCAGAAGGCTCCCTCCTATAAGAAGATTGCCCGGGTGACGGTTCTCAAGGAGCCTATGGATATGACCTCGACCAAGAAGATCCAGCGGAACAAGGTCCTCGCCCACCTTGATGCCCTGATCAGAAGATAGCGGCTCCAAATCAGCTTATTGGTATAATAGGCACCTTTTTCTTTGCCCCGGTCTCCGCTCGACAGTATATTGTCAGTGGAGGACGATTATGAACCATCGTTATGTGCATCCGCTAACCGCTGAGGAGAAAAGAATCATCCGGGAGAAGGGAACTGAGGCTCCGTTCACCGGGGAGTACTGGAACCACTTCGATGAGGGAGTCTACATCTGTCGTGCCTGCGGTGCACCGCTGTACCGTTCAGAGGCCAAATTCCGCTCCGACTGCGGATGGCCGAGCTTCGACGACAGGATTCCCGGGGCTGTTTCCGAGACGCCCGATGCCGACGGGCGCAGGACCGAAATCACCTGCAGCGCCTGCAAAGGACACCTCGGCCATATATTCAAAGGAGAGCGCTATACCGCGAAGAACACCCGCCACTGCGTGAATTCACTCTCCATCCGCTTCATCCCGACACGCAGCGCCCTCTTTGCTTCCGGCTGCTTCTGGGGCACCCAGTATCACTTCGACCGGAAGGAGGGGGTCATCCTTACCACTGCCGGGTACGCCGGAGGGAAAAAGGAGCGGCCGACCTATGAGGAGGTCTGCACCGGAACCACCGGGCACGTTGAGGCTGTTGAGGTACTCTACGACCCGGAGAGAATCACCTACGAGGAGCTGGCCAAGCTCTACTTCGAAACCCACAACCCGGCCCAGACTGACGGGCAGGGACCCGACCGGGGCAGCCAGTACCTTTCGGTCCTGTTCTACAATAACAGCCGCGAGAAGGAGACTGCCGAACAGCTCATCGGACTGCTGGCTGAACAGGGTATCAAGGCAGCCACACAGCTGGTCCCCACACCGGTATTCTGGCCGGCTGAGGAGTACCATCAGCACTACTACGACCGTAAGGGGGGCAGACCTTACTGCCACATCTATGCAAAGCGGTTTTAAAGCGGCTATACTGCGCCCATGATCCACATTGCCCATGCCACCGTACGGCGCGGTGAAAAGCTGCTGCTTGACGACATCTCCCTCGACATCGCCGCAGAGGAGCATACCGCTGTTCTCGGACAGAACGGGGCCGGAAAATCGACCCTTGTCAGACTTATCAGCCGCGATATCCACCCGCTCCACCTGCCCGAGCTCGAGCTGACAATTTTCGGCAGGCGCAGGTGGAATATCTTCGATCTTAAAGCCCGGCTCGGCATCGTCTCCGACCTCCTTGAGGACCTCTGCCGCTCTACCTACCCGGTCAGAGATATCATCACCTCAGGTTTCTTCAGCAGCATCGGCATCGACTTCTGCCACCAGGTCACTGCGGAGATGAGGGAAAAGGCAGAGGAGACGGCTGTCTTCATGGGGGTTGAGCAGCTGCTTTCCGCCCAGATGAACCGCATTTCATCCGGTGAGGCGCGCCGCGTTCTGATCGCGCGGGCCCTGGTCAATGAACCGGAAACCCTCATCCTTGATGAGCCGGCTGTCAGTCTCGACCTGAAGGCGCAGTACGCCTTCAAGCAGACGCTCAGAAAGATCGCCCGTTCAGGCCGCAGCCTGATCCTCGTCACCCACGACCTGGCCGATATCATCCCGGAGATTGACCGGGTGATCATCCTCAAGGAGGGCAGGGTCTTCGCTGCCGGTTCCAAGCAGCAGCTTCTCCGGGAAGCGGTTCTCAGCGAGGCATACGGAACCCGTGTCTTTGTCGATCACCGGGAAGGCTGGTACAAGGCCTGGTGCTGAGCGCACTGCGGAAAACCTTTGCTTCACCCGCTTCCGCTGTGGCGCCTGAACCCGGTTTTCCGCTATACTGAAGCTCTGGTTTCCTGTGAAAAAGACCGCGGAGAGGGGGTAAGCGGATTATGAAACTGCTGATACGGAATGCAACGATCATTCCCATGACCGCCGTACCGGAGATCAGGGGTGGGAATGCGCCTTTTTTCACCGGAGACATTGCCGTTTCGGGGGAACATATCACTGCCGTGGGAACGGTTCCTCCGGACTTTGTTCCTGACAGGATTATCGACGCCTCCCGCACCCTCGCCCTGCCCGGACTGGTAAACGCTCATACTCACCTGAGCATGGGGCTGCTGCGCAATTATGCTGATGATCTGGACCTGCATACCTGGCTCCATTCGAAAATCTGGCCGGCTGAGGCCCACCTTGATAAGGAGGATGTCTATGCCGGCTCCCAGCTCGGTATCCTCGAGCTTATCCGTTCAGGCGTGACCGCCTTTGCTGACATGTACTTTTTCCAGGAGGCTTCCTGCCGGGCAGTCCTCGAGGCCGGACTCAGGGCGCGCATAGGGGCCACATTCTTCGGGGATCTCATTGCCACGGAGGCGCGGCTGCCGATTTATGCTGATCTGCACCGTT
>CAYSRK010000230.1:0-3073 GCA_964433385.1 uncultured Spirochaetales bacterium | reverse complement strand
TATACCCTTTCCTCCGGTAGTACTGGGCGGTGAGCTTCGTGATCGGGACGGTGCTCGGGACCGGATGGGCAGTATGCGCCTCGGTCAGGAACCGTCTCGGCAGCGTATCATCGGCAGCGGTTATCCCGCAGAGCATGTTCATGCACCGTTCGAGCACATGGGTCCTCCGTCCGGCCATAAGGTAAGCCTTCCTGCTGATGCTGCGCCCGGTTATTGCTGAGGTGAGTTTGGCGAGCATGCTCCAGTCGAGAAAGAGGATCGTCAGAGAAGGCATCCGGGCCATGAGAAATTTCAACAGCGGTTTCGGCGCCAGGCGCGCAACGGTCGGCTCAAGCAGATAGCCGAAGACTGTGAACTGGCAGGTCTGGGTTGAATTGACCGCACTGAAGAGGTCCTCAAAGAAGGCGACCCAGGCAGCCTTGGCGCGGCAGGTATAGGGGGGGATGAAGTTGAATACAGCCTCAAGAGCAATAGGATAGGCATTCAGGTGGCATCCGCCCCGGTTGGCAACCGCGTAGTTAAGCCCCTGTCCCCAGCCGGCCCGCGGATCATAGGCCGCAAGCCCCAGCCCCTTCCCCTGGGCGGCGACCCCCCCCCCGCCGCAGCGCTGGGAGAGGCGCCGGGAGCCGAGCGCCAGTTCGGCCCCCTCTCCCCGTTTCCAGGCGATATCGTCGAATATGCCGTCAAGTGTCTCCGGTCTGCCGAAAGCAAGTCTGCTTGGGCGGATCCCCCGTTCAGCGGCCTCCATAGCCCAGCTGACGGTTACCCCGCAGGAGATCGTATCGATCCCGAGCTCGTTCATCCGCTCGTTCCAGACCCCGATAAGGTCGGGGTCGAAGTTGAGAATATTGCCGCCCCACAGCGCGGTAGTTTCATACTCGGGAATGTGGCGCATCCTACCGTCAGGGTAGGTTCCCTTGTGGCCGCAGAGGACCGAGCAGGGACGGCAGACGGAGTGGACCGTTCTGTAGCGTTCGGCCATAGCCTCGCCGCTCAGACTGCGGCTCCGTTCATCGGTACGGTCACGAAAGTTGCGGATCGGCAGGTAGCCTGCGGTTATCCCGGGGAGGGTACTGTAGTTCGTGCCGTAGTCGCGGTATGATTTGACAAAGGAGTTACGGGTGATCATCCGCTTTGCACGGCTGTTCAGCTGCTTGAACCGCGGCGGCTCGGCAGGTTCAATCCGGAAGCTCCCTCCGAGGGCGACAATCGCCTTGAGATTCTTCGCACCCATCACCGTTCCGAGACCGCCCCGTCCGAGGTAGCGGCTGCCCGAACGGATTACCGCATAGAGTACCCCATTCTCCCCCGCAGGACCGATGACCAGCGCTCCCTTGTCCGGGGTGTCGGCAACGAGATCCTGCGCCGGACCGGTCTCCATCCCCCACAGTTCGGCTGCCGAGGAGTAGGTGACGCCATTCTTATCGATGTGCAGGACAACCGGCTCCGATGCCTTTCCGCTGATGATCACGCCGTCCCAGCCGGCTGTTCTCAATGCCGCCCCGAAGGGTCCTCCGCAGGAAGAGCTCACCATGATGCCGGTGAGGGGTGATTTCGTGACGCCGGCAAAGCGGGCTGAGCAGGGAGCTCCGGTCCCGATGAAGGTTCCGGTGAGGAAACAGAGACAGTTCTCCTCCCCGAGCGGGTCGACCTCCTTGAGCCGGGGGCCGAGACGGTCCATGATGATTTTCAGCCCCAGCCCCTTGGCCCCGATGTAGTCCCTCAGGTCCTCTTCAGGGGGGGTGTAGACCGAACAGCTTCTGTCTGAAAGATCAATATCGAGATAGCGCCCCGACTCGCCTGTGATACTTTCCATCTGCGCTCACGCCTCCCCAGCTGAGCCTGAGCGACCTGCAGCCGTGAAAAAGAGTTCAGCCAGCTCACGTTTCGAGAGTATCCGCGGAACCGGGTAGAGGGGATTGGCTTCAGATGCCGCATGTGCTGCCAGCTGCGGAATATCCTCGTCGCGAATCTGCTCTCCGAGGTATTCTGGGATGCGCATGCTGCGGTTCATCTCTCTGATTCGTTCTATGAACTTCCCTGATGCCTGCGCGTCTGTGTCGTTCTCCGCTGCGACTCCGCTTTTTCGGGCTAAGGCAGCCAGCCGACGTTCTGCTGCAGCGCCGTAGAAGGAAAGTACGTGGGGCAGAAGCGCAGCATTGGCGAGTCCGTGGGGAACACCGTAGAACCCGCCAAGGGTGTGAGCCATTGCATGCACGTAGCCGATGTAGGCCCGGGTAAAGGCCCTTCCGGCCAGGTAGGCGGCCGTGAGCATCCGCTTTCGTGCCTGCAGGTTGCTTCCGTCCTCATAGGCGCGCGGCAGATAGGTGAGGATCAGGCTGACTGCCTCTATGCTGTCCGCCTCTGTCCGGCGGGTGCAGCTTCTGCCGATATAGGCTTCAACTGCATGGGTCAGGGCATCCATTCCGGTTGACGCGGTCAGAGACCGGGGAAGGCCGAGTGTGAGCTCGGGATCGTGAACTGCGTACCGCGGGATAAGAACATGGTCGTTTACCGGGTACTTCTCATGGGTGCGCGGATCTGAAATCACCGCAGCGAGGGTTGTCTCGCTCCCTGTGCCTGCTGTGGTAACGACAGCTATCAGGGGAGGGATCCGGCGCCGTACCTTCAGCACACCCCGCATTCTGTGAAGCGGTTTCTTGGGGCGGGCGATCCGGGCTCCGATGCCCTTGGCGCAGTCCATTGGGGAACCCCCGCCGAATGCCAGCAGGCAGCCGCACCCGCTGCTGCGGTAGAGCTCTGCCCCCTTTTCGATATTCTCCATGGTGGGGTTGACCACGGTTTCATCATAGAGCGTGAAGGGAATCTGCTCGGCTCTGAAGATGCCGAGCAGTTCCTCCGTGAGCCCGATACGGACAAGCGATGCATCGGTGACTACGAGCGGGTGGTTAAGCTTCTCCCTCCGCATGAGCTCGGGCAGGGAGCGGATACTGCCGGGCCCGGAAATGAGCTGCGGTTCGCGCCAGGGCAGCAGCGGCGATACTGCCCGGAAAACCGCCTGGTAGAGTCTGCACCAGAATACGTAGAGCAGCATAGATCCTCCCTCCCTGTG
>CAYSRK010000229.1:0-4706 GCA_964433385.1 uncultured Spirochaetales bacterium | reverse complement strand
TCTGGATGGGGGAGAATCTCGGGTATGCCGGGGTGTGGCTCTACACGTTTTTGGTCGATACGTTTATAGTCCCGGCAACTGCCGATATTGTCTTCCCTTTTATTGTCGACTGGAATCCCTATATCGTGCTTCCCGGGATGGGGGCAGCCTCCATGCTGGGGGGAATCTGCGGGTACTGGATTGCCCGCAGCTTCACCCATCTGCGGTTCGTGGGTATCGTTACGGCAGCGTACCGCTCCCGCGGAGAGGCGCTGATCAGGAGGTACGGTGTCTGGGCGGTTGTACTGGCAGGGCTGACGCCTATCCCCTACTCCACTATCTGCTGGATAACCGGCCTGCTGAAGGTGCCTGCTGTTCTGGTCGCTGCGGCAGGGTTATCACGTATCCCGCGAATGATCATCTATTTCCTGCTGTTCAAGGGGGGGCTGTCGCTCGCCTCACTGATCATCGGCTGAGGCCTGCAGGAGGTCAGCAATCTCGATATATCCTCTCATACGGGCTGTCTCCTCCGCTGTGTTCCCCGCGAGGTTTACCGCTTCAGCAGGCACTCCGACCGAGAGAAGGTAGGTAACTGCTTCAAGGCTGCCCCCGGAGGCTGCTGTATGGAGCGGGGTGTTGCCCAGCGTATCGGTTACACTGCTGTTCTCTGAGCTCACGATCCAGGAGAGGGCATCCGTTCCCATCTCAATGGCCATGGTCAGGGGTGAGTCGCCTTCGCCGTTTCTCGAGAAGATATCGGCACCGGAGGCGACAAGCTGCGTTACAGCGGTTCTGTTGAGGTTGAGAAAGGCGGTATGGAGCGGGGTGTTTATGAGGTTGTTTCTGCTGTCTATGTCGGGAACCCGTCCGATCAGCAGGCTCAGTACTTCTTCGGATACGTGCCGCGCAGCGGCTATATGCAGCAAGGTATTCCCCTTGTCATCCCGTGCGGATACTGCTGCTCTCGTCAGGAACCATCTTACCACATCGGACGAGGCGGAGAAGGCCAGCGTAGCCGGGGTATCCCCGAATCTGTTCTCAGCAAATATCGCGGCTCCCTGTTCAATGAGCATGAGGGCTATCTGCTCGTTTCGGTTTCTCACTGCCTCATGCAGCGGGGTGTTGCCGCGGTTGTCCCGGGTATTGTAATCGGCTCCAAGGGAGATCAGCAGCTCAGCTATGTCAGCGTAGTTTCTCCTTGCTGCAGTTAACAGCGGGGTCATGCCGAGGTTGTCCCGGGCTTCCAGCGGAGCTCCGAACTCAACAAGAATCCTGACAATTTCAGGGCTGCGCTGCAGCACTGCGGTATGGAGGGGAGAATTCCCGCTCAGATTCCGCAGCCGCACATCTGCCCCCCGAAGAAGCAGATACTTCGTTGTCTGGTCAGCCTGCCAGGCGACGGCCGTATGCAGCGGGGTGTTTCCGAAAGAGTCAAGGGCGTTGATGTCAGCCCCTTCGTTTGCCAGGATCTGGCAGGCTTTCACGTCGTTGTTTTTCACGGCAAAGTGAAGGGATGTCAAGCCTTCTCCGTTCTTACGGTTGATCTGCGCTCCCAGAGCAAGAAGGGTCGGCAGCACTTCGGAAAACCCCCAGGCGGCTGCGAGATGAAGCGGGGTATTCCCTCCATCGTCACTCAGGTGCAGGTTTTCTGCGGTCACTACACGGGAAGTCATGCTGGTCCCGCTTTCATAGGCTTTTACAATGGGTGATTTTCCCTGGTTATTGCCGAGAAACGGGTCGGCACCCCGTCGGATCAGCAGTTCGACCGCTTCACCATAACCGGCTTCAACTGCCGCGTGCAGCGGTGCATCACCGAGCAGGTTCTTTCTGTTCAGCGCTGCCCCGGAGTCAGCGATAAACTCGATTACCTCGATATCAGCTCCGTTGATGATTCCGAGGTGAAGGGGCGTGTTGCCGGAGGGGTCGGCGGTATCGTTCATATAGGGCTGATAAAACCAGCTGACAGTTTCCAGTCCTCTCATCAGCGCCCGCACCATAGGAGTGACGTTGTTGTAGTTGCGGGCATACAGATCAGCTCCTGCTTCCGTGAGCATCCCGGCGGCAGGCTGGTTGCTCTGCGCCAGAGCAATCATCAGGGGGGTACTGCCGGTTCTGTCAACGTTGTCCGGTTGAGCTTTGTAATCGAGCAGCATACGGGTAAATGCGGGAGCTGTCGTCAGGCTGACTGCCAGATGAAGCGCGGTGTTGCCCAGCAGGTTGTGGCTGTTAACGTCGGCACCGTCGTCGAGCAGGCGGCGCATCAGTTCCAGGTTTTCTGCCTTCGCTGCGGCGATGTGGAGCGGTGTGTTGCCTTCTCCGTCACGGGCATTCACATCAGCACCGGATTCAGTCAGGTACGCGACAATCTGCATTCTGTTATGTTCGACTGCGGTGTGCAGCGGGGCTCTGTTTCTTTCATCCCGGGCATTCAGACGCGCTCCCCGCTCAATAAAGAACCTCAACAGGGCCTGATGACCGTACTCAGCGGCAAAATGGAGGACTGTCATGCCATGCTCAAACCGGGTATCAGGGCCGTTGTTCGTTATTGCCTGGTACACATAGGAGAACTGCTGGTCCGCCGGCACTGCTGAGTAGCTGCGGATAAGCTCCTCAGTTATCCGTACATGTACGTCGCTTTCGGTATGTTCCAGCGCCAGATCCAAAGGCAGCAGTCCGCTGTCGCTGCGGATATTGATGTCTGCTCCTAAGCGGATCAGTCGGGAAACTGTTTCCTTCAAACCCAAATCAGCAGCATAATGCGCCGGGGTATGTCCGTTGTCATCAGCGGTATTGAGAAGCTGTTCTCCGAGCAGGGCTGCAACCGAGTCTGCTCCGGCAGTAAGGGCCCGGTCAAGTGCATGCTGACCTTCCGGGTCCTCGGCATACAGAAGCGCTCCCTTGTCTGCCAGAAGCGAAGCTGTTTCAAAGAAGGAGTTTTTTGCCGCTGCATGGATAGGCAGATACCCGTTCTCCGCAGCAATCGCCGGGTCGGCACCGCGTTTGAGCAGAAGCTGCACCATCAGTTCATTATCTGTCAGGGCTGCGGTATAGAGGGGAGTCTCCCCGCTCTCTCCATACAGGTTGGGATCGGTCCCGTCAAGGATAAACCGTTCGGTAAGTGAGAGGTCCCCGGCAGATATACTGTCAAAGATATCCCTGATAACCGGCTTGCGGGTCTCTTCAGCTAACCGGGCCTCTTCAGCCAGCCGGGCCTCCTCAGCCAGCCAGGCCTCCTCAGCCAGCCGGGCCTCTTCAGTCAGCCGAGCCTCCTGCTGGGCAAGACGCATCGTATCCTCGGCAGCTTTGCTTGCCTCTTCAGCTATACGGGCCTTTTCCTCTGCCTCAGCACGAATAGCCTCTGCTCTTTTAGCTTCCTCCGCCAAACGAGCTTCTTCGGCCAGACGGGCTTCATCTGCTAACCGGGCCTCCTCCTTAGCCCGTTGGATCTCCTCTTCGGCAGCCAGTTTCGCTTCCTCGGCTGCTGCCCTGGCCTCCTCAGCCAAACGGGTTTTCTCTTCCGCTTCAGCCCGCAGAGCTGCGGCTAAACGGGTCTCTTCTTCTAAGCTTGCAAGCAACTCAGCAATACGGGCTTTCTGCTCCTCCAGCAGGCGGGCATCCTCAGCTAACCGGGCTTCCTCGGCCAACCTTGCCTCTTCGGCTATTCTGGCCTCTTCGGCCAGACGGGCCTCCTCCTCTTCCTGCAGTCTCGCTTGCTCAGCTAATTTCGCCTCCTCAGCTAACCGGGCTTCCTCAGCTAATCTCGCCTCCTCAGCCAACCGGGCTTCCTCGGCTAATCTCGCCTCCTCAGCCAACCTTGCTTCTTCGGCTATTCTGGCCTCTTCGGCCAGACGGGCATCTTCCTCCTCCTGCTCACTTGCTTCCTCAAGCAAACGGGCTTCCTCCTGAAGGGC
The DNA here is from genome assembly GCA_964433385.1 of uncultured Spirochaetales bacterium. GTDB lineage: Bacteria > Spirochaetota > Spirochaetia > JABMQR01 > JABMQR01 > M55B182. Next base: position 816 of record CAYSRK010000229.1, on the reverse strand, counting down.
CTGTTCCTCTTTTTCCGTATCGGCGACTGATTCTTCTGTCTCCTGCGTCTGCTCTTCGAGTTCCGAGATCTGCTGTCCGGTCAGACAACCTGTCATTGCCGTCACCAGCAGAACAGCCAGTACGAGCAGGAGTGCTGTTTTTCTCATAGGAACTCCTCCAAAAACAGTATACCAGTATATATGAGGTCCGGTCCTTTCACAATGTCAAACCAGTTTTCGCTGCGGGGGGTTTCAGGGATGGTGTGAATTTCAGCGAGTGAGCAGTGATTCAAGCTCCTGAGCTACGGCTATTGCCCGCTCCCCGGCATCACCGATATACTCAGAAGCATCAAGCAGGGCTGCTGCTTCTTTCGCATCAATGATATCTGTAATCCGGGCGTCGCCGCACAGACGCTTCGGCAGCGTATTCTCTTTACCTGCCTGAAGATCTTCCCAAGCCGCAAGGGAGTGTTCTCGTATCACCTCGTGCATTGCCTGCCTGTCGGCTCCCCTTCTTCCCAGTTCCATAAGAATCCGCTCAGTGGCTGCAAACACCCCATATACTTCCATATTTCTGTTTACGGCTGTCATGTGAATATGGAGACCGGAAATAACGGAATTCATGGTAGTCAGAAGCTCATCAGCAGAGAGAAAAGCCGCAGGAAGCAGTTCCCGCCGGTTGGCCGAGTCGTCCAAAGTTCTCTCCAGCAGGGAGTGGGCAGCATTGTGCCACGCGACGGCCGGAAGCGTTGACAGGAAACGGGCCAGTGAATTGACCTTTTCCGATTTGATCGGGTTCCGCTTGAAGGGCATGGCTGATGATCCGACCTGGCGGGA
>CAYSRK010000228.1:0-15001 GCA_964433385.1 uncultured Spirochaetales bacterium | reverse complement strand
GCTGCGGAACCGTTTCTTCTGCTCTCCCGCAGGCTCGGTATCGATCCCGAACGGATTCTTTATGTCGGTAACAGCTGCGAAAAAGATATTGTCGGCGCTCACGCCCTGGGAATGAAGACAGCGCTGCTGAAAACCGGTTTTCCGGTCAGCAGGGCAGGGTGTCCGCTCGCCGATATCACCTTCAGGCGCTTTGGCGATCTGCCGCAGTTGTTGACAAGTTATCTGTAGTGCTGGAAAATAGTAAGTGCATTGCGATCTGCCTATAGCATTGGGGAATGGGAGGGGTGATGAATCCGACAATTTTTTTCCTGCTCGATTTTGTGCTCTTTCTCGTAGTACTGCTGATTATTCTCTTCTATCGCCAGCTTGATCGGAAGGATCGGCAGATTCATCTCGTGAAAGCCCTGATGCTGAACATGCAGACTGAGCTTGATGAGAAGTTCCGGAAGATGCGGACGGCGGTCGACGCCATGGAGGACGCGGTGCAGGGGCACGAAATCACCGTCTCTTCTCTGCTGAAAAAAGTGGATAACTCACTCGGCGAACTCGGCAAACATGCTGAGGACCTCGATAAACTGCACAACTACATATCACATTACCACCGGGTGCTTAAGGACCTCGAGAAGCAGACGGAAAAGGCTGAATCACGGACAGCACTGCTCAAGGAGGATATTGCCGCCCTCGGGGATATGGGGGAGCAGATTGAGCGCTACAGTCGTGAGGTGGAGCAGCTTGCCGAAAAGATTGAGCTGCACAGCGGAAAGTTCCTTCAGCAGGTGGAAGCGGCCCGCAGCGAATTCTCCCTCCGCTGCAGGGAGGAGTTTGACGAGCAGCTTGCGCAGGCTGTCGATCAGCTGAAAAAGCAGGCGAGGGCAGCTGCTGAAGAGATGCGGATACCTGCCGCTGCACCCTCTCCCCCACCGGTCAGGACTGAGCCGAAACCCGCAGCTCGGCCCCAGAGGACATCAGCTCCCGTCAGCTCATCCGCGGACTATCCCCCGTGGCCCATGGATGAGGACGATGAAATCCTTGACGATTTTATCGGGGGTCTCAGCGAAGATGAAGATTCTACGGATGATACGCCCCTGCCGTCGGACAGCAGTACCGATGAGCTTGAGGAGGATCTGCAGGAAGCGATGGAGGAGATTGATGAATCGCTGCCTGATTCCGAACTGACTCCCGGTGAGCTTGAGGAAGAGGGTCTGTACGAAGTAGATACTGATGAGGAGGAAATCATCATCGAAGACGATGATGATGATTTCAGGACCTATCTCAACGGGGGTGAGACTGACGGGAAGCAGGACGAAGAGTTTGCCGGCAGGATGTCAAAGAAGGAGACCGTCCAGCGGTATGCCTCCCTGGGCAAGGAAGCTGCCGAAATATCAGAGATTACCGGTATTCCCCGGGGTGAAGTGGAGCTTATCCTGGAGCTGAACGACTTCACCCGCTCCGGCTGATCCCCATACCCCGCCGGCAGGCCGGATTTACCCTCCTAATATGATATGCCGGAAAAAATAGCTTGACGTCAAATAACCGCTCTTAGTATGTTTAGTGTGCGGCGGCAGTAATCCCGCGCGTGTTGTTTTAAGAGAACCATCCTTACAACGAACGATACAGCTCACGACACCAGGTGAGCTACACATATGCATAGGGGTATGACATGGCCGAAGATACAGAACGGACAGCAGGAGAAGAACAGCAGGACACATCTCCGGCGGAAACTGAAGAAATCATGGAGGCTGATGCGGCTGCTGAAGAAGGTGCGGGCGCGGAAGAGGAGAGCCTTGGCGACATCCTGAATGAGGATGAGCTTGAGGTAATCCGTCTCCAGGAGGAGCTTGTCCGGCGGGAGGAGGAGATAGCATCCCTGAAGGACCAGCTGCTGCGCAAGCAGGCCGATTTTGACAACTTTCGAAAACGGATGTTTCGTGAAAAGGAGGAGTCGATCCGCTATGCCAATGCAAAGCTGCTCGGCGATCTGATAGCGGTGATAGACGATTTCGAACGGGCGATCGGTTCTGCGGAGAACTCAACCGATTTTGAGAGCTTCCTCTCCGGCATCAAGCTGATTGAAAAACAGTTCGTCGGCATGCTGGAACGAAACTGGGGCTTGAAGCGGATGGAGACCATCGGCAAGGAGTTCGACCCGCAGGAGCATGAGGCGCTTATGATGGAAGAGTGCGGTGACTGTGCGACGCAGACGGTGCTTGAGGATTATCAGAAGGGTTACTTCCTCCATGATCGAGTCATCAGGCACGCAAAGGTGAAGGTTGGAGTCCCGAAAGAGGGAGAGAAGAAGGGTAAGAAGAAAAAAAGCTCTGCCTGACGCTGAGCTCTGCATGCCGGTGTAACGATAGAACTAAATTTGCGTACGATTTATAAGGAGAATTATACATGGGACGGATCATTGGAATTGACTTGGGAACAACAAATTCTTGTGTTGCAGTAATGGAGGGCGGTGAACCGGTAGTAATCCAGAACTCGGAGGGACAGCGGACCACCCCCTCGATTGTGGGTTTTACCAACAAGGGCGAACGGCTTGTCGGCCAGCCGGCGAAAAACCAGATCGTCACCAACCCGGACAATACGATTTACTCGATAAAGCGCTTCATGGGCAGACGCTACGCTGAAGTGCCCACCGAAATTCGGATGGTTTCCTACAATATCAAGGAGTCCTCGAGCGGCGGGGAGGTTCGGGTGGAAGCCCAGAACAAGGACTACTCTCCCCAGGAGATCTCTGCAGCCGTACTGCAGAAGATGAAGCAGACCGCCGAAGATTATCTCGGGGAGACAGTGACCGAGGCGGTTATCACGGTTCCGGCCTACTTCAACGATGCCCAGCGGCAGGCAACCAAGGATGCGGGTAAGATTGCCGGGCTTGATGTCAAGCGTATCGTCAATGAACCGACAGCAGCCTCTCTTGCCTACGGCTTCGGTAAGGACGGCAATCATGAGGAGAAGATCGCAGTCTATGACCTCGGCGGCGGGACCTTCGATATCTCCATACTGGAGCTCGGGGACGGTGTCTTTGAGGTAAAGTCCACCAACGGGGACACCCACCTCGGCGGCGACAATTTCGATCAGAGGATTATTGACTGGCTCGTCACCTCATTCAAGGCGGAGTCGGGTATTGACCTCTCCAAGGACAGAATGGCGCTGCAGAGACTGCGCGAAGCCGCGGAAAAGGCCAAGATTGAACTGTCGAGCCGGCAGTCCACCGATATCAACCTGCCGTTCATCACGGCTGATGCATCCGGTCCGAAGCACCTGCAGATAAGCCTCTCCCGCTCCAAGTTCGAGCAGATGGTGGAGGACCTGATTGAGAAGACCAAAGATCCCTGCCGCAAGGCTATGAAGGATGCCGGCGTGAATCCGGCGGATATCGACCAGGTTATTCTCGTGGGCGGTTCCACCAGGATTCCGGCGGTTCAGGCTGCTGTCCGGGAACTGTTTAAAAGGGAGCCGAACAAGGGAGTCAACCCGGATGAGGTGGTAGCGATGGGAGCCGCTATTCAGGGCGGTATCCTCGGCGGAGATGTCAAGGATGTGCTGCTCCTCGATGTCACTCCGCTGTCTCTCGGTATTGAGACTCTCGGCGGTGTTTTCACCAAGCTTATTGAGCGGAATACCACGATTCCCACGCGCAAGAGCCAGACATTCTCGACGGCAGCTGACAACCAGACTGCGGTATCCATCCACGTTCTCCAGGGAGAGCGGGAGATGGCTTCAATGAACCGCACCCTCGGCAAGTTCGATCTGATCGGCATCCCGGCCGCACCGCGCGGAGTTCCCCAGATCGATGTTACCTTCGATATTGATGCGAACGGCATAGTCCACGTTTCAGCCAAGGATCTGGGCACGGGCAAGGAGCAGAAGATCAGGATCGAGTCCTCCTCCGGTCTTTCGGAGAGCGAGATTGAGCAGATGGTCAAGGATGCCGAGATGCACGCCTCCGAGGATAAGAAGGAGAGGGAGAAGATTGAGACCCGCAATGAGGCTGACAACCTGATCTACTCCACTGACAAGTCCCTGAAAGAGTTTGGTGAAAAGGTCTCCGAGAGCGACAGAGCGGCTATTGAGAAGGCTAAGGAGGAGCTCCGCTCCATACTCGAAACAGGAGATACCGCGGCAATCAGGGAGAAGATAGAAGCCCTTCAGCAGGCTTCGTACAAGCTTGCTGAGGAGATGTACAAACAGTCGGCCGCCTCGCAGCAGCAGGAAGGGGAAGCTGCCGGGAGTGAGGAAACCGGTGAAAAGAAGAAATCCTCTCCCGATGACAATGTGGAAGACGCCGATTTTGAGGTCGTTGACGACTGAGAGGCTTCATCCGGCAGGAGCTGAAAACCGTGCCGGCTAGAGATACTGCACATTGTGGACGGAAACAGCCCTTTTGAGCGTGCTGCGCTCAGAAGGGATGTCTGCTGTAGACCGGGGACAAGAGAAACACCTGAGGGTATAGAGGAAAAGTTTTGGCCAAGAGAGATTATTACGAAGTACTGGGGGTTCAGAAGGACGCTTCCGCCGATGATATCAAGAAGGCGTACCGGAAACTCGCCATCAAGTATCATCCTGATAAAAACCCCGGTGACTCTGAAGCTGAGAGCCGTTTTAAAGAGGCTACCGAAGCCTATGAGGTCCTCAGCAACCAGCAGAAACGTTCCACCTACGATCAGTTCGGTTTTGCCGGTCTCGACGGGATGACCGGCGGAGCTCATGACTATTCGTCAGTATTTCGTGATTTCAGCGATATCTTCGGTGATTTCGGCGGCATATTCGACTCTTTCTTCGGCGGCGGAGGCTCGCGGAGCAGGGGGGGAGGAGAGTCCTACGGCGGGCCCGCCCGGGGAGCAAACCTCAGATACAACCTAGAGGTAGACTTCAAGGATGCCGTGTTCGGCACGAAGGCCGAGATCACCTATATCCACAATGTTTCCTGTTCTCACTGTCACGGTACGGGGGCTGAGAGCGGTTCGGGAAGGACCGTCTGCAAAACCTGCGGCGGCAGCGGTCAGGTACGGAGAAATTCAGGTTTCTTTTCGATCGCAACTGCCTGTCCCACCTGCGGCGGGGAGGGGTATGTAATTGAGCATCCCTGTTCCTACTGTCACGGGACGGGACTGACAAAGAAACAGCAGAAGCTCAAGGTAAAGATACCGGCCGGGATAGCTTCCGGGAAACGGATTGCCCTTTCAGGTCAGGGTGATGCGGGACCAAACGGCGGTCCCGCAGGTGATCTGTACGTTTATGTAACCGTCCGTCCCCATAAATACTTTGAACGGGACGGAAATGACCTGTACTGTGTGATTCCGGTGTCTCTGACGCAGGCAGCCTTGGGGGACGAGCTGGAGGTCCAGACTATTGAAGGCGGCCGGATCAAGCTTAAGATACCCCCCGGGGTGCAGAACGGTAAAATGCTCCGGGTCAAGGGTAAGGGGGTCCCCTACCTCAGCGGCAATGATCACCGGGGTGACATGTACATTAAAATCCAGATTGAAATTCCCAAACGGCTCAATTCCAAGGCAAAGACCCTGATGCGGCAGCTTGCGGATGTGCTTGGTGAAAACCATGCTCCTGATCCGATCCCGCTCTCAGATCTCTAGAGGAGCGGACATGCGGAATGTGATCGGATTCCATGCAATTGAGGAGGCACTGCAGAAGCAGTATCGGCAGGCGGTTCTCTATCTGGATGTTAGCGCCCATAAGCGTAACCGGCACCTGCAGGCCCTCGCAGAGCGTCAGGGAATCCGGACGGTATCAGCTTCCCGGGCAGAACTCGACAGAATGGCTGAAGGATCGAATCATCGAGGCTCTCTCCTGCAGATCAGCGGATCGGAGAGCCTGCCGAGTTCACTCGGTCTTGATCTCTGCATCGAGCAGAGCGCGCAAGAACCGGCATCGCTGGTGCTGGTTCTTGACGGGATCACAGACCCGCAGAACCTCGGTGCCGTAATGAGGAGCGCCGATCTGTTCGGGGTTGACTTTATAGTCCTTCCGGAACGCAGAAGCGCATCGGTCAACCAGACTGTCATGAAAGTATCCTCCGGGGCAGCGGAACATGTCCGCTTCAGCGTTGTCCCCAATTTGGTGAGGGCGCTGGAAAAGCTGAAGGAAGCCGGATACTGGATCTACGGAGCTGATATGGAGGGGGCTGCAGCTGACGCCGCCGACCTGGCGGAGAGGGCGGCTTTAGTCCTCGGTTCAGAGGAGAGCGGTCTCAGCCGCCTGGTGCGGGAACACTGCGACAGGATCATTTCAATACCGACCTCCGGTCACATTGACTCACTGAACGTCGCGGCGGCAGCATCAGTACTGATGTATGAAGCAGGAAGGCAGAGAAGGGCTCGCAGCGGGGAGTAATGTCCCGGCCTGAATATTAATCTTCGAAAAACCGGTTTCCTATATCCCGCCTGAACCAGGCACCCTCAAATTTAATATTCTCAATAAACGAGTATGCTCTGGCGTTTGCTTCGATGAGATTGGTTCCGAGGCCGACCGCGGTGAAGCAGCGTCCCCCGTTTGTAATCAGGCCTCTCTTCGGTTCCTCCCGTACTGCCCCGTAGAAGAGCATGGATGCGTTGTAGGGCTGGGAGTTCTTGGCGAAGTAGGGAAGTTCCGAGACTGTCTTGCCGGTTACGGGTTTTTCCGGGTAGCCCTGGCTGGCTACCACCACAGCCACGCTTGACTGGGTTGAGACTTCCAGGTTGAAGTTTCCTATCTCGCGCTCCTCAAGCGCTTCAATAACGTCAATGAAATCGGACTGGATCAGGGGAGCTAAGGCCTGAGTGGCCGGGTCGTTGAACCTGGTGTGGTAATCGACGAGCTTGGGTCCTTCATCGGTCAGGATCAGGCTGAATATCAGGACGCCGGTATAGGTCATACCCTCCCGTTTCAACCCTTCGAAGGTGGGCTCAATGATGTCGTTTATTATCTGATCGCGCAGGATCGACTTGATGACCGGTACCGGACTCAGGGAGCCCATGCCTCCGGTTGCCGCTCCCCTGTCACGTTCCCCGGCTTTGGTGTAGTCCGAACAGATCGGCAGCAGGATGTAGCCGTTTTCATCGGTGAGCACAGTGATCGTGAGTGCCATTCCCCTCAGGTGTTCCTCAACGATAATGCCGCTGTGCTTTAACAGCTCACCGGCAAAAGAGAGAAGTTTCCCGGGATCGGTGGAATCGAGCATGATCCTGCTCGGGGCGAGTTCATCGCTTTTGATTACCAGCCTCAGTCCCTCATGCTGCTTCAGGTAGGTGCGGAACTCTTCAAGTCCGTCAAAAGCCTGATAGCGTGACGTGGGAATATGATAGCGGTTGGTAAATACCCGGGCAAAGAGACGGTCACCCTCAAGCCGGAAGGTACTGAGCGAGGTGCCGAACGTCCGTATTCCTACTGCGTGCAGATGATCGGGAACCCCGCTGGCGAGCGGTATTTCCGTTCCTGCAAAGACATAGGAAATTCCGTACTCACGGCAGGCTTCGGCAACCGACTGCGGGGATGCTATGTCAACATCGTTGAGATTGGTCCCCAGCATTGCTGTTCCGGCATTGCCGGGGGCTGTGAAGAGACCGCTGATACGCCTGCTCTTGGAAAACAGCCACGTCACTGCGTGATCCTTGGCACCGGAACCTAGTACGAGAATGTTCAAATCCGAAGATCCCCCTTTCTATAGATGAACCTAGCATTCTCCCGTTGATTGGTCAATAAGCCTGATGATTCCGAATCAGATGCTGCGATTCGGCCCAGGCGGAGAGAATTGCGACGTAGTCGGCCCGGGAGGAAGCCCGCACCAGGTCCCTTCGTACCGCGGCGGAACCGGGGAATCCCCTCGTATAGGCACCGGCATGCTTGCGCATCTCACGGCAGGCCTGCAGTTCCCCTCTCGCTGCCGAACTGAGATCAAGGTGCTTGAGAAAGACCTCGGCCCGCTCCCGTTTCAGCACCGGTTCAGCAGGCTCCCCGGTCTGCAGCAGATGCCGTGCGGCGCGAAAGATAAAGGGATTGCCGATTGCTCCGCGGGCAAACATGACCCCGTCAGCCCCGGTTTCGCTGAGCATGCGCAGGGCATCCTCGGGAGTAAACAGGTCCCCTGAACCGAAGAGGGGTACCGTGAGGCGCTGCTTCAGGTCGGCAATATGGGCATAATCCGCTCGTCCCGAATACCCCTGAGCCCGGGTACGGGCGTGGAGGGTAATCATGGCCGCTCCAGCGGAACAGGCTGCATCGGCGGTTTCCCGGTAGTTGATGCTGCTGCTGTCCCACCCCGATCTGATTTTCACCGTCACGGGGATATCGGAAGCTGAGGTGAGCGCAGAAACAATGCGGTAGATGGTCTCTGGAGATTTCAGCAGCGCAGAACCCGCACCGGTCTTCACAACCTTCGGAACAGGACAGCCGCAGTTGATATCAATCAGGTCAGGACGCGCACGAAGCACATACGGAAGCGCCCGGAGGGCTGTATCGGCGGAGTTCATGAAAAGCTGCACCGCAAAAACCTGCTCTTCCGGACCCCGCTCAAGCAGGTCGACCGTCTTCGCGCTGTCTCGCACCAGCCCCTCACCTGAGACCATTTCGGAAAAGGCCGCGTCAGCTCCGAAGGAAAAGCAGACTGTCCTGAAGGCCATGTCGGTAAATCCCGCAAGGGGAGCGAGAAAGAGGTTTCCCCCAATAACCCTGTTTCCGATGGTGACCGGGCGGTAGAGCTGCTCGGGCATGAAAAACCTACTCCGTCAGTCCGAATACCCGCAAACTGTTTTCATAGAGCGCCGGGGCGACCTCTTCGAGGGGCTCATCCCTGATCTCGGCTATCGCCATGGCAACTTCGCTCAGGTAGGCTGGCTTGTTTCTCTTGCCCTTGTAGCGCGAGGGGACCATGAACGGACTTTCGGACTCTATCAGAATCCGGTCTAGGGGAATGTTTGCCGCAGTCTCGTGCAGATTCTTGGCGTTGCGGTAGGTCACGTTGCCCGCAAAGGAGATGTAGAGGTTGAGATTGAGAGCCCGCTTCGCATAGGCAAGGTCCTCGGAGTAACAGTGGAGGATTCCGCCCCTGTCGGGCAGGCGGTCGCTTAAAATGTCGATGATATCGGAACCGGCCTCGCGGTTGTGTATTATAACCGGAAGGTTGAGTTTCCTGGCGAGGTCAAGCTGCCGGATAAACAGTTCGATCTGCGACTTTTTATCACCGAACTTTCGGTAGTAATCGAGACCGATCTCACCCACGGCGGCTACGCGGGGCAGTTCCGCCCCCTGGAGAATTTTCTTCTCCCAGTCAATGCCCGGGTTCGCGACCTCGGAAGGCGATACGCCGACTGCGTGGTAGACGTTCGATGCCGTTTTCAGATTCTCGTAGATCTGAAAGAAATCAGCAAGACTGTTGCAGATGCTTACTATATGTTTCACCTCAGCCCGTTTTGCCTGCTGGATAATGAGAAGCTGTTCTATCTGATCCTCATGAATCAGACCTATGTGAGCGTGAGTATCAAAGTACTGCATGTTACCTGTCCGCTTTTTCTTAAGATCTGTACCGCGGCATACCCGCGGACTCTATGGTCCGGGCATGCCGGTGTGCCCTTACTTATTGTAATCAGCTGTTGAGCTGTTCGCTGTCGTGCACGTCAGCATATAACAATGAAGCCACATCGCACATCTCCAACGCACCGCAGATCTCATGTCCTGAAACCTGCAATCGCGTGAAAAAACTGCAATATGACTTATATCGTTCAGTGCTGATCCGCTTGTTATGCCCATAAGTAAGGTATCACGGGATGGAGCCGATCGTCAATTGTATTTGACAATTATTTATCATCATGGTAGGTTTGATTTTGGTTCCTGCACGTTGATAATTCAGTAACGTGATGTAAGGAAAAAGGATGCTATGGATACGACACAAGAGAGCCGGGCTGCCGCAGAGAATGCGGAAGAGACCGGCAGCATACTCTATCTCATAAAAGACCCGCATACCAATGAAACGTTTACTGCCTGCAGCGATATGGAGCTGTCCGAACGTACACCGGTGGTGCTTCCGACCCGCTATGGTACGGATATCGGACTGGTCCTCGGAAAACTCCGCAGTGAAGGCGCTTCTCCCTGTGCCCAGTGCGGCGCAGGGGAAAGCGGGCAGAAAAAGGACGACGGCGGCGGAGATTCTGCAGAGCGGTCTGAGCGGGGCGGTGCAAAGAAGGGCAGGCGGAGGCGGGAACGGCAATCCCGGGACGAGGTCTGTACGATAATCAGGGCAGCCGATGAGAAAGACCTTGAAAAGTACGAAAAGAACAGAATCAGGGAGCTTGAGGCGCTCCAGATCTGCCGTGAAAAAGTGAAGAGCCGCAGGCTCGATATGAAAATGGTCTCCGCCCACTACCTGCTTGGCGAATCAAAGGTGTTGTTTTTCTTTACCGCCGATTCCCGAGTCGATTTCCGGGAGCTGGTCAAAGACCTTGTATCGGTGTTTAAAATGCGGATCGAGCTCCGCCAGATCGGGGTCCGGGACGAATCGCGGGTACTCGGCGGGCTTGCTGTCTGCGGGCGCGACTACTGCTGTCACAGCATAACCGACAAACTCAATCCCGTATCGATCAAGATGGCAAAAGAGCAGAACCTCTCGCTCAATTCCATGAAGATTTCGGGTCCCTGCGGCCGGCTGCTCTGCTGCCTCTCCTATGAATATGATTTTTACCGCGAGGAGAAAAGAAAAATGCCGTCCGAGGGAAGCCGTCTCAAGGTACGGGAGGAGATGGTGAAAATCACGGAAGTGAACATTCTTTCAAAAAAACTCTACCTGGCCTCTGCCGACGGGCGGCTGCTCGTGGTGCCCTTTGACAAGGTGCACTGCGATGAGGCAACGAAGAAATGGAGTATAGACAGCGAATTTATCGAAGAAATGCTCTGAAAATTGTTGACTTCCGAAAAAAAATCATAGATAATAAATTATTGTATTGACACTAGTTAAACGGTGTGGTATGGTTCGTACCGTTGCGGGCGGCCGGCTGTTCGGCCTTGCAGAACCGTCTGCTTTCTGATAGTAGTGGTACACTGTTTCCCGTAAGACGGGTCCTGAAGCGGCCTGTTTACCGGAAACGGCATTTTTTTCGTCTTTAGCAGTGTTATCCAGCAGATCCGCTCACTGCCGAGCAGTGCTGCGGCTGGAATGAACATACAGAGATTTTTATCAGCATTATACGATTGTTGGAGGTATGTGCGTGGCAGGAAAAGGTTCCGCGGAAAAGCGGCAGAGGCAGAATGAAGCCCACAGGGAGAGAAACAGACGCGCAAAGAGTCAGGTAAGGACGGCTGTGAGAAAGTTCCGTGAGGCTGTAGCGGCTGATGAAAAGGAGACTGCTGAGCAGACCCTTGCTCAGGTGCTCAAGCTTATTGATACGTATGCGGGAAAGGGGCTCTATCATAAGAATACTGCCTCAAGAAAGAAATCCCGGCTGACTGCTCAGCTGCAGGGCATGCAGTAAAAAGCATAGCCTGATCTCATATACCGGCCAAAGGAATGGGAATCATTGTCCTGCGGCCGGATTCGGTTCATGGGAACGCAATCAGGAACGGGCCGGTGAATTAGCAGATTACGTATGATGAGGAGGGATTATGAAATCCCAGAAACTGACAAAAGCTGAATTGATTGAAAATATCCACACCAAGCTGGGACTCAACAGAAATGATGTGCATCTAGTGATAGACGAAATCCTGACGGAACTTAAGGACGGGCTTTCTGAAGACCGGATCATTGAGCTGCGCGGGTTCGGTACCTTTGAGATCAAGACAAGAAAAGGCCGGGAGAAGGCAAGAAACCCGAAGACCGGGGAGATTGTTTCGGTGGATACCCATGGAGTAGCCGTATTTCGGCCGGGCAAAGAGCTCAAGGATATTGCCTGGAAACTGAGAAATTAGGGCTGAGACGCATACTTCCCGCCGGCAGCTTTATTGCTGTAACCTGGCGGGTTGATTCACTGTTATGAAGGAAACACCAGGTACGGTTTAGCCTGATTCAGCCCGTTTTTCAGGCAAAGCGAATCGGGAAGTGCCGGGACGGTACACCTTCCTGTGCCGGTACGGAAAACGGAGCACCTGAGATCATTCACCGGCGGCCGGTCCTTAGGCTGACCGGACAGCGGACAGTTCATGGCACAAAAACATTATCAGCTGTTTCACAGATCAAATGCGCTGCTGACATTTGCAGTCGAGATGGTACTGCTCTCCGCTGCAGCTCTGGTATTTTCGGCGGCTTTCCCCGGATTTATATCAGATGACGGTATCGGAGTGCTCGGGTTCATAGCCCTCATACCGATGTTTGCCGTAATCCGCAATACCAGCTGGGTGAAGGCTCCCTTTTACGGATTCTTCTTCGGGTTTCTCTTCTACACATTTTTCAACTACTGGCTGGCCTCCTTCCATCCCCTGGCAGTCTTCATAGCCCCGATCATCATGGGGGCTGAGATGGTGCTGCTTTTTCCCGTTCTCAAGGCTGCCGATCGGCTCTTTCCCAAGTACGGCTTTCTCCTCCAGCTGCTCGTTTGGACAGCTTATGAGTACCTGAAAACACTCGGTTTCGTCGGTTACCCCTATGGGATTGTCGGCTACTCCCAGTACCTGTTCCTTCCTTTTATCCAGATATCCGCAGTTTTCGGCATCTGGGCAGTCAGTCTCATGACGGTCTTTCCCTCCCTGTTTCTCGGACGCTATGCTGCTGACCGGCTCACAGGTTCCCGCGAGAGCCTTGCCGGACATTTTGGCAGGTATAAAGCCGTCTGGATCGGCTATCTGGCACTCTTCGCAGCCGTACTGGTATTCGGGTACGTTACCCTTGGAGAACTGGAACGGGAGGAGCCTGACAGATACTGGCGTACTGCGCTGGTTCAGCATAACGCCGACTCATGGGAGGGTGGGATCGTCAATTGGAGGAAGAATCTCCATACCCTCATGGAGCAGAGCCGGCTGGCTCTCGAGGAGGAACCCGAGATCGTTATCTGGTCCGAGACTGCCTTCGTCATATCGGTCCACTGGCACACCAACTACCGGACAAGTCCCGCCTCCTACGAGGTGGTGCGGGAGTTCACTTCGTTCGCTAACAACCTTCCCGTGCCACTCCTGACAGGAAACAACGACAACCGGCTCAAAGACCCGAACCTCCCCCCGGTGCTCAGTGACGGCAGTCTCAACCGGGAGGACCACAATGCGGTAATACTCTACGAAAACGGGGGTCTTAAGGAAATCTACTGGAAGCAGCACCTTGTTCCCTTCACCGAGCATTTTCCCTATGAGGATCTGTTTCCCCGATTTCATGCGATGCTGCTTGCCAACGACTACCACTTCTGGTCAAAAGGAACTGAGGCAACGGTATTTGAGACTGAGGACGGGGTGAGATTCTCCACTCCCATCTGCTTTGAGGACGTTTTCGGCTACCTGTCGGCTGATTTTGTTCAGAACGGCGCCGATGTGATCGTCAATATGACGAACGATTCCTGGTCCGGTGCCGTCTCAGCGCAGATGCAGCATATGGCGATGGCCGTATTCCGTTCTGTCGAGAACAGACGGACCATGGTGCGCGGTACCAACTCCGGTATGACCTGCGTGATAGATCCCGGCGGAAATATCCTGACAATGATGGACCCGTTCACCGTCGGGTACATGGTCACCGATGCCCCGATATATACGTACCGGGATACCCTCTATACCCGCTGGGTGGACTGGTTTCCCAAAGTGCTGCTGGCCGTATCACTTGCGCTGCTGACCTTCGGCATCATACGGGCTGCGGCAGTCCGGCTCCGCGGCGGACGGCCGCAGTGAATTCACCGACTGCCGCGCTGTGCATCATCGGAACCGAGGTTGTCCGCGGGATAATTCAGGACGGACATGCCCGGCTGCTCTCAGCCGAGCTCAGCAGCCTCGGTGTGGATGTCAGAAGAATAATCTGCCTCCCGGATGATGAGGAGATAGCCCGGGTCCTCAATGAGCTTGTCGGCAGCTGCGATATTGTCCTTACGACAGGAGGGCTGGGGCCCACTTCGGATGATATCACCCGTGATGCGGTAGCCCAGGCCTGCCGGCGGCCTTTAGCGGAGCATCAGGAAGCGAAGCGTATGCTGGCTGAACGGATGATGCGGGATCCGAGCGTGGAGAACCTGAGGCAGGTTCTCATACCGGAGGGATTTACCGTTATTCCCAATCCGAACGGGACAGCCCCGGGATTCATGGGGTACAGCGCAGCAGCCCGGAATGCGGTGCGGACTCTCTGCATTTCGCTCCCCGGCCCCCCGAGGGAGATGCAGCCGATGCTCTACAGTCATGTCATCCCTACCCTGGAAGGGGAGCTTCGGCTGGTGAGCAGTGCCGGCCGTACCGAGGCGTCGGTGTTTTTAATTCCCGAGTCCGTACTCGAGGGAATCTGCCGTGCGGCTGCTCCCCCGGGAGTTCAGTGGGGAACGCGGATTCAGCCGCTGAAGATCAGTCTCTACCTCAAAGGAGCAGATGAGCAGACCCGTCGGGAGATGCTCGAAGAGCTCGGCAGACGGGCCGGACCTGAACTGGTTTGTGAAGGAGAGCTGCAGCCCTACGACCGGCTCATCTTCGGGCTGAAGGAGAGCGGCAGCCGGATAAGCGGAGCGGAATCGTGCACAGGGGGCTATGCGGCCAAGCTGCTGACCGACCTTCCCGGCAGCTCTGACTACTTCTGGGGAGGGGTGACCGCCTATCATAACGGGGCGAAAATGAAACTTCTCGGAGTTGAGCAGGAGATACTGGAACGGTTCGGAGCAGTTTCCCGGGAAACTGCTCTGCAGATGGCCGAGGGAATGCGCCTGAGGGCGGATACCGATTTCTCATTCAGCATAACCGGGATTGCCGGACCTGAGGGAGGAACCCCGGAAAAGCCGGCAGGAACCGTCTGGTTCGGGTTCGCTTCTAAACAGAACCCTTCACAGGCGGTAAGGCTTAATTTTCACCCCTACAGCCGGGATTCGGTCAGGCGGAGAGCCGCGGCGGCAGCATGTCTTCTGCT
>CAYSRK010000227.1:0-4483 GCA_964433385.1 uncultured Spirochaetales bacterium | reverse complement strand
GTAAGGAGGAAGACTATGGTCATTATCAATAAGGTAGCAGGGGCCGTTGATTACACCCTGCGTAAAGAGGGGAGAATCGTTATCGCCCCGGGAGAGGAGGCTGCGGTCGGGATGAACGGCCAGGGCTCCTCGTTGTCGGTTTCCATCGATGAGGGAGATACCTGCGCCTACGCAGTGGAGGTTTCCCAGTCTGCCCTCTCACTCGTAGAAAGTGATGCAGGCAAGTTCATCCCTGCCAAGGATGCAGACAGCACGGATACTGATGATTTCTACATCGAGAAAGGCAGCGTCTTCCGGGTGGTCAACCGGGCTGAAAGCACCGGGTCCCTGACCGTAGATTGGAGGATCTGATGGGTAACCTTGACAGTGCTGTTGTTAAACCGATCGTAAATCCGTTCAGCATGAGTGCACCGGCAGAGCCCCAGGAGCCGAGTGAGCCGGAAGCAGAGCCCTGGGTACGCCCGGCGCACTGGCTTTCACTGCCCGAACTGAGCCAGGGAGATGAGAAGCTTGCCATGCTCCTGTTCGTCAGTGCCCACGGGACGCAGCTGCTGCGGATGGGTCTTAAGGGGAAGGATATCCACATCGACTGGGGAGACGGGAGTACCGACCTGCTCTCCGGGACATACTCCTCTGTTACGCCTGTCGAACACGAATACGACTACGCAAGCTTGAGCGGGGAGGTAACCAGTGACGGATACAAGCAGGTGCTCGTCACCGTCTGGGCTGACCCGTTAAGCGAAGAGGGATACCTGAGCGAAGTACGGTTTGTCACCTACTCAACCGGCTCAACGTACACTTACCGGGTTTTCTCTGTAATGGACATGGCTCTCGCCTCACAGCAGGTAGGCACGATCAAGATCTCCAACGGGGATGATAACGAAGGCTGCACCCTGCTGCAGCGCTTTGTGCTTGTAGGAGACGCACCGCAGTTAAGCGACCTCTCCTACGCTTTCCACGGGAACAAACACCTGCGGTCCCTGGATCTGGGCGGGGCACACCCGGTGAATATGAGCTACCTGTGCAGCGGCTGTGAGAACCTCAGTGAGCTGCAGCTCCCCCCTGACCTCTCAGACGTCACCTCCATAACCTATGCCTTCTACCAGTGCAAATCCCTGGTGAGCCTCCCGGATCTGAACCTGGCCTCCCTGGCAAGCTCAGCCAGCAATCTCTGCAGTGACTGCTGGTCCCTGCAACATGTCGGAGTCATCACGATGCCGCAGGACATTGACATCTCGAACCTGTTTAAAAACTGCTACAGACTGGAGACGATCGACGGGTTTGATGCGTTGAGGTATATGAGACTGATGGGCTCAGCCTTCTATAACTGCTACATGCTGGACCTGTCGTTTCTCAGTGAGTTCTCCTTCCCGAATGCCACCAACACCGCTTCGCTGTTCTCCAAGTGCATGCATATGCCGGAAGACATCGGGGATGTAAGCCTCCCGCTGAGCACGACCGTCAGCTCAATGTTTTCCGGAAGCAACATCAGGACAGTCGGGAATATCTCAGCTCCCCTGGCAACCAACTTAAACTACCTCTTCCAGGAATGTCCCAACATCGTCTCGATAGGGGATATCTACGCTCCTGCCTGTACTGGTCTGATGTACTCGTTTGCACGGACACAAGCGCTGGAGCGAATCGGGAGCCTAACACTGCATGCGAGTGATCCTATCGACTGCTACCAGGGAATTACGCACAGCGGACTGCGGGAGTTTGACGGGTCTGGCATCGTCAATCCCGGGCGGATCAGCTATCTTTTCGGCTATATGAACAAGCTTGAATCCCTTTCTCATATGGACCTGTCCGCGGCGGCTACCACCAGCTACAACCTGCGCAACTGTTACTCCTTGAAAAAGCTGCGCGACATAACCATCGGGGATTTCCTGAGCGTAGAATCTTCAGCCTTGGACCGTGATGAGCTGGTTTACCTGTTCGGCATGCTCCCTGACAGAACAAGCCTGTCTGCCGGGACGGTGCGGATCGCCGATACCTACGGGAGACCTGATCTGACAGCTGCCGATAAGCAGATAGCAACAGATAAGAACTGGACGATAACCGAATAGGAGGAGCGTATGGATAAGGGGTTTTACAAACAGCATCCGGCTGGCTATCTGCTGTATGCCGCAGAGGCGGTGACAGCGCGCGAGTATGCCTTCAGGAGGGATGATTTACCTGGCCTTACCCTGCCGATCGACGGATGGCGCTGGTTCGACTCCCTCGAGGGGGCCTGCGCGTTCTTTCAGGTCGACATCAATGACTACCGGGATCAGGATCCTGATGATGCAGCCTAGTGCAAGGGAATAGAGGGGAATACTATGGAACAGCAGATCATGGAATTGTTACTGGGGAACACCGGAGCCGGCGCACTCGTCGCGCTCATCATGAAGGGAATCAAGAGCGGCTGGAAGCTGGATAAGGCAAAGAAAGCGCTGTACTGGATCCCCGCGGTCCTGCTGTCAGCAGCATCCGCTCTGGGGGTATTCTGGTATCTGGAGATCTGGCACCTGGGCGGGTTCATCCTGGTGACTGCGTTCATCGCAGCATTTCAGCTGCTGACAGAGAACGAGGCCTGGCCGCAAATCAGGAAGATGTTCCTGGTTATCCTGAGCCGGCTGCTGAAGAACGCATGAAATGGAGTGGCTTAAGAAAAACTGGCCTGCTGTTGCTACTCTGGGGCTGTCTGTCCTCTTTTCCTTCCTACTCGGCAGATTCTCTGTACGACGTACTGATACAGGAGGTAGTGAGGCTCGAGGACAGCTTGATCAGCTTAGAGAGCAACTGGCAGCTGAGCGGGCAGCAGTTGAACAGCTTGTCGGAGCGCTTGAGTCAGAGCGAATCCGAGTTGAACAGCTTGAAGGGAAACACGCAACAGCTCTCAGAGAGCTTGAACAGCTTCGAGACCGAGCTGCAGGGCTTGAGGTCGAGCTTACAGAAGCAGAGCGCACTCTACGGATCGCTGAGCAGTACCATGCAGACACAGGAGCTGACATTGACAGCGTTGGAAAGCTCACTGGAGGGCTACGAGCAATCCTTGAACGACATCGAGCGGAGCTTGAGAAGATCCAGGTCTCTCAACCAGATCCTGATCGGGGCGACGGCGGTTAGTTTGTTGCTGGCTGCTGTTGGGCTGTTGTTATAAGCTAAGCCTTTTTCGCTTCAGGCATTTCAACAATCTTCCCAGAGAATAAACTATCGATCATATCAGCGCATTCCTGTAGATATCCATCCTTACCAGAATACCGTTCAAGCATATCCTGATCTTCGTGCAAGCTCCACCCGAAGTAGGTTTTGATCAGGGCATCATGTACCCCGGCGAAACGGAGATGTGTTGCGAGTGAATGGCGCAGCACATGTAAGCTGGACTGGGAAATCTCCTCTTTAATATTCAAGGGAATATCCTCATCGGCAATCGCGTTTTCCCGGAAAAATGCAAACCAGCGAGATACCGTTTTTTGAGTTAGGTAATCCCCATTATTGTTTTGGAACGTAATTTCCTGGTCGGCGTAAGGTCTGAGGATCTGCTGCGCTAGTGTGCTCAACGGCAGCAGACGACTATTGCCAGTTTTTGTTGTGCCTATGCTCTTGTCGTAGTCATTCATGGCTTGTGATACCAGAAGTCGAGAACCGGAAATGTGGGATCCTGAGAGAGCGAGGAGTTCTCCTCGGCGCATACCTGTCAGAGCTGCAAGAGCGATGAAATCAGCTGCTTGGTCGGACTGGTGGAGATCCCTTCGGTCTATGATGGTCCTCACCGCTTTTATAGAAATTGGCTTACGAGGTTTCGTTTTATATGCGATATCACGAATTTTAGCCGCAGGGGAGTAGGGGAGGATGTGATTGTCTGCAGCGAAGTTGAACAGCATTTTAAACTGCTGGAACATAATCTGTGCGCCTCTTGTCTGTCCATAAGCTTCCACGATCATCTGCGCGATTTGTTTAATATCAAGAGGAGTAAAGCGGTCTAAATTGCGGTGCAAGTATGAGGTCTCCTGTAACAATGATTTTAACTTGCCCATAGTGGCTGCTGTGTTGCGAGCGTGAGCCGTGCCATACCGAAAGTTCGTGATTTGCGCTTCCCGATATTTTGGATTAGTTTCAATTGAACCAAATAGATCAAGGTATTCTAAAAGTCTGGGCACCTTGTCAGCAGAAACCCCGTACAATTCATCAATAAACTGCTCAATAACCTTTCGGGCTTTTCGTGCCCCAGTTTCCCCAGTGCTTTTCTGATGTCTCTTTCCAGTAATTGGGTGGGTGTAAAAGAAGTAGAGAACCTTCGTTCCCGGACGTTTAATAGGTTTTGGATAATCCATATTCCCCCTCCTGTTTTTAGTCTGCTACCAGTGTGCTACCAGTCGAGACATAAAAAAGATATTGGTAAGGGCTGAATTCCTTGCAACTACATATAATATTAGTAATTATTGCAGTACTTATAACGGCAGCAAGGTGCAGAACCTCAGCGGTCCAGGCTGATCACCCG
>CAYSRK010000226.1:0-5091 GCA_964433385.1 uncultured Spirochaetales bacterium | reverse complement strand
GATCCCCATGCCGAAGGCGACAGTGGCTACCACCGCCTGCAGCTCATCGCGCAGGAACGCTTCCTGAACCCGGCTGCGCTCCTCGCTCGGCATTCCCGCGTGGTAAGCCTCGGCCGCAATTCCCGTCTTCCGGAGCTTTCCCGCTAGCTCCTCCACCCGGGCACGGCTGAGCGCGTAGATGATACCCGCTTCATCGGCCCAGCGGCTGCCGAGAAACTGGATAAGCTGGCTGAACGGCTCTTTTTTTTCGGCCACAGTGAGGCTGATGTTCGGGCGGTCGAAACTCGCTGCGTAGATTTCCGCCTGTTCAATATGCAGTCCGCGTATAATGTCAGCCCGGGTCTGCCGGTCGGCCGTTGCGGTGAGAGCGATGACTGGAACTGCAGGCAGACACTCCCGCAGGGATCCGAGTTTCAGGTACTCCGGCCTGAAGTCGTGACCCCACTGCGATATGCAGTGGGCCTCATCGACTGCTATCAGCGATACGGGTATATCGCGCATGCGGTTGAGAAATGAGGGGCTCATCAGACGTTCCGGGGCGACGTAGAGCAGATCCAGTCTCCCTGTTTGCAGTTCCGAAAAGAGCTTCTTCGTCTCCGCCCCGGTCAGGGTCGAGTTGCAGAAGGCAGCCTGCACGCCGACGGCCTTCAGCGCATCGACCTGATCCTTCATCAGGGAGATAAGCGGGGAAACAACGATCGCCGTTCCCTCCCGGTGCAGGGCTGGAATCTGGTAGCACAGCGACTTACCGCCGCCGGTCGGCATGATGACCAGGGCATCCTCACCCCGGATTAGTCTCCTGATGATCTGCTCCTGTTCACCCCTGAACTGGGGGTAGCCGAAAACGCTCTGCAATGTTTCCTGGGGATCTTCCCGCTTCATCGCTGCTCCTTTGTTCAGTCTTTCTGCAGGTATCAGCCTACAGTACCATGAACAGGCTGTGGTGTGCATGCCGCGGCACCTGCTGTTCCCATACCTGCTCCCATTCTTCGTGAAATAGTGTACAATGCCCAGGATACCGCATACCATTGACGCAGAGGCTGGAAATGAAGAAAACATTGAAGGAGAATCTTCGCTCTCCCCGCAGTGAAAATCACACGATGACCGCCGGAGAGTGGTCGCTTCTGCTGCTGCTGTCGGTTATCTGGGGGGGATCATTTCCATTCATGAAGGTGGCCGTCCGCGATATAGAGCCGATGACCCTGATCTTCCTGAGGATCAGTATCGGCGCGCTGGTCCTGGTGCCGGCTCTCCGGCTTCAGGGAGGGCGTCTTCCCCGGGACCCGGCTTCCTGGAAGCGGCTGTTCATCATGGCATTCTTTAATAATGTGATCCCCTTCAACCTCATTGCCTGGGGTCTTCAGCACATCGACAGCAGCTTCGGCTCCATCCTGAATGCCACCACCCCGATATTCAGCGTTATCCTGGTGCAGATTCTGACCCGTAGCGACCGGTTAACCGTAAACCGGGCAGCGGGGGTGCTCATCGGCTGGGTTGGTGTTGCAGCCCTGCTCGGGCTCGATTCTCTCTCTTCAGGGGGAAGTCATCTCGGAGGTCAGCTGGCGATTCTGGGGGCCTCCTGTTCCTATGCCCTCGGTGCGATCTACAGCCGCAGAACCGCCGCATCGGCCACCCCTGCAGCAGTTTCTGCCGGAGTGCTCTCAGCAGCTGCGGTTCAGGCGTTTATTGCAGCCCTGATCTTCGAGGGGATACCTGAAACCCTTCCTTCAGCATCCTCGCTGCTCGCCGTCGCGGGACTGGGGGTGCTGTGCACCGGAGGAGCCTACCTGATCTACTACCGGCTGCTTAACGCCGCGGGTCCGACAAACGTTCTTCTTGTAACCTTCCTCGTTCCCGTTACTTCGGTCCTGCTGAGTGTCCTGATGCTCAATGAGCAGTTTTCCCTTGACCGGATCATCGGCTCAGCAATTCTGTTTCTCGGCCTGATCACCCTCGACGGGAGACTGTTTCACCGCCTGAGGAAGCGCAGCGACTCCGCTTGAAATTATCCGCTGCTGCGCAGGGAACGGGATGCGGCCGCTGCCATGAGAAACGTCACGAACAGGGTGATGCTGAGCCCGATGAAGAGTGCTTTGAGCCCGTAAGTGACCGATATGCTGCTTCCGACCATCGGTGCGACAAACCAGCCGAAGCTGCCGAAAAACGTCTGGGTCCCGAAGACGATTCCCCGCCGTTTTGCCGGTACCTGCGCCCCGATCCTGGCGTTGATCAGGGGTTCCACCCCGCCGAGAAAGAACATCATGATAACCAGAAACAGGGCGAAGAGCGGTACGGAACTGACTGCCGTCAGCGGTATTGAAACCAGAACGGCTGCTATGAGGAAGATCTTGATAAGCTGTACCGGGTCGCGTGAATCCCCGAGGCGGGCAAGGGTAAGGCCGGCTGCTGCCGAGGCGAGTCCGGCCAGACCGGTAATTGTGCCGGTGGCGATTGAGGCACCTTCAAGTTTGCCTATCATCTCCTGCAGGTAGAGCGGCAGAAACGGCTGCGTCAGGAAACGGACAAACTGCATGCAGAAGATGAGGAAGAAGCAGATCAGCAGGGGCCTGCGCAGCAGTGAAGCCCAGGAGAATCTTTCACCCGCTTCCTGCACCTGATGCTGCTCCCCGTCATCGGTGCCGAGCTCCCTGACCCCGAACAGGACGAGAAAGAAGGCGCACACCAGGACAGCGCCGCCGATGAAGAATGAGGTGCGGTAGCCGAGCAGCTCTGCGGTGAACCCGCCGATGAAGGGACCGAACGATATGCCGACAAAATTTGACGATGCGATCATGCCCAGGGCATAGGAGAGCTTGGTCCGCGGGGTGCCCGAGGCTACCATGGTGATCGCAGCTGTCATGGTCCCGGTTAACAGACCCTGCGCTCCCCGGAGAACCAGCACGGTTCCCGCATTCTGGGCCAGTCCCATACCTCCCACGATCAGGGCTCCGGAGGCGAGGGCGCGCAGCATCATCATCTTCCTGCCGATCTTATCGGCAAGCATCCCCCAGACCAGCGCCATGCCGCCCATCAGGAGGGCCGGCAACGAAGCGCTGATGCCGGTCAGCAGCTTCAGCTGCTGCGCATCAGTTACCCCGAGTTCCTGAAAGTAGTAGGGAATAAAAGGCAGACCGAAACCGAAACCGGTCAGGGAGAGAACCTGGGCTGTCCAAATAAGGTAGAGATTCCGTTTCCAGGGTTCCATAGAAGCTGTCCTTTCCTGACCGAAGTCGTGCACCTGTACCTCTGCACTCTCTCAGTATACAGAAGCCGCTCCTTGATAACAACTGGACGCATCTGGGTGAGCATGGTAGAGTCTCAGCGGGGGGATAGATATATGAGCCGCAGCGGACAGGGCGGCGGAGCCGTCGGTTCGGTTCCGCCGCGGGAGAATTTGAGCAGGGGACGTCTGTACTGGATACTCTTCCATTCGACGTTCACGTTGAGCGCGTTTACCTTCGGCGGAGGATACGTCATCGTGCCGCTGATGAGAAAGCTCTTTGTAGAAACCTACCAGTGGATTGAGGAACGGGAGATGCTCGACCTGGTCGCCATAGCCCAGGCAGCCCCCGGGATCATTGCCGTAAACACCTCCATCCTCGTCGGCTACAAGGTGGCAGGGGTCGGGGGAGCGCTCATCACGCTCCTCGGCACCGTCACCCCGCCGCTGATCACGCTCACCATCCTCTCCTATGTCTACGAGGCGATCAAGGACCTGCAGGTCGTCAAACTGCTCTTCTACGGAATGGGTATCGGGGTATCCGCAGTAATTGTTGATGCGGTTATCAGCATGGGGAAATCCGTTCTCAGCGGCAGAAAACTTTTCCCCGGGCTCCTGATGGCTGCCTCTTTCGCTGCTGTGCTGCTGTTCAACGTCCATATTATCATCGTCCTCGCTGTCAGTGCCCTGCTCGGCATCGGGGCTTCCTGGTTCAGCAGCCGGAAGATGCTCCGTTCATCAGGGGAGGGCAGATCATGATCTACCTGCAGCTGATATGGAGCTTCTTTCAGATCGGACTGTTCAGTTTCGGCGGCGGGTACGCGGCTCTGCCGCTGATTCAGCAGCAGGTCACGGCAGTCCATCCCTGGCTGACCCTGCAGGAATTCACCGATGTGCTGACCATTTCCCAGATGACGCCCGGACCGATCGCGATCAATGCTGCATCTTTTGTCGGAACCCGGGTCGCCGGTATACCTGGAGCACTGGCAGCGACCTTCGGCACCGTACTTCCGGCGATCTTCATCATCCTCGCCCTGGCCTGGTTCTACTACCGGTACCACAGCCTCAAGGTCATGCAGGGAGCCCTATCCGGCCTGCGGCCGGCTGTCGTTGCCCTCATCGGTTCAGCCGGCATCTCGATACTCCTGACCGTCCTCTTCGGTCCAGCTGAACTTCCCGAATCGTTTTCAGATGTGAGCATCTATGCTGTCGGGCTCTTCGCAGGGGGGCTGGTCCTGCTCAGGCTGAAGAAGGTCCACCCGATACTCCTGATTGTCGGTTTGGGAGTTCTGACAATCGCCTTAGGGGCTGCGGGAGCTGCTCTGTAGGTAAGCGGCCGTCAGTCATCCTCGTAGAGCTCATGAACCTCATCCCAGGCCTCCGGCTCATCGGCTCTCAGCCGGGCGAGCAGCGCATAGTTTCGCAGGAGCATCCGAAGCTGTTTCTCTTTTACCTCTTCAGCGCTGCTCATGTGCCGTATGTGATAACCGGCAATCTCACTCTCCGTCATTCCGACGACACGGCGGGCATACTGGAGGATATCGGATGCTGTCATCCGCAGGAATCCCGCAACCGGGAGCAGAAACAGCGGTTCGTAGTGCGTTCTCTCAAGATCTGCTGCCGCAGCCTCTATCCTGTCCGCTGCGGCGGCATCCTCAACTGCCTCAATCCCGGCGATCAGTTCCTCTATCGTTTCTGAATAATTTCTGCTCATTCCTGATACCCCTTTTTTTCGTGTCCGTACGACAGATTCACTCTTTTAACGGCCGCACTGTGCAATTCCATGCTATAATTCCAGCGTCGTGGAACGAAGACTTGATGCTGAAACAATTCGGGAACTCTGGTCGAAGACCTACAACACCAGCGGGAAG
>CAYSRK010000225.1:0-4935 GCA_964433385.1 uncultured Spirochaetales bacterium | reverse complement strand
GGAAACGGGATGAACTGGATGCCGGGAACCAGCTGGCCGATCCCGTCGCGGTGACTGCTGTCGGTAGTAAGGGCGAGGGACGCTCCAGTCATGCCGTGGTAAGCCCCTTCAAAGGCTATAATGCCGTTACGCCCGGTGTTGAACTTCGCGAGCTTCAAAGCCTGTTCCACAGCGTCAGAACCGGTCGGACCCCCGAAGAAAACTCGGCTGAGCTCTTTGGGCAGCACTTTTCGCAGAACCTCAACCATCCTCTGGCGGGTTTCGGTTGGGATATCGAGTGAGTGGGTCACTTTGTCGATCTGTTCATGCGCAGCCGCGAGAGCCGCAGGGTGAGCGTGGCCGAGGGCCATTACGCCGGCACCGCTGAAGAGATCTATATAGATATTGCCGTCAACGTCTTCAAGCGTAGCGCCTTTGCCCCGGGCTAAGGCCATCGGCATGCCCCGGGAATAAGAGACTGCCGAACTCTCGTTGGCAGCCTGATAGGACAGTATCTCCCGGGACTTAGGTCCAGGCGGGGTAATCGCAATCCGCGGCGCGCCGGGAAGCGACAGCTGCTCAAACATCTTTTCATTTTCCATGGTACTCATACTCCTTATGCTGTAGTATTCTTTTTTGTCTCAGCAAAATAGAATCTTGTATTATCAATAAGCTTATCAGTGATGATCCGCGCCTTCTCCTTCAGCGGCTCTATAAGCTGCTGAAGTCTCTCTCGGGTGAGACGCATCGAAGGTCCTGATACCGAAATAGTGGCAACCGCCCGCATGTTCTTGTCAAATATCGGGGCGGCCATGCTGTTGAGGTCGCTGCTGAACTCCATGATCTCCATGGCGAACCCGTTATGCTTCACCATCTTCACCTCTTCAACAAACTGCTGACGGTCAACTATGGAGTAGGGGGTCCGCTGCACCATGGTGTATTCATCAAGATACGAGCTCAGCTGCTCATCACTGTAAGATGAGAGCAGCACCTTACCCGAAGCGCAGGTATTCACCGGGTAGGTGAAGGTCACATCCGGGTTGAGCACCACATGGTGCGGACTTTTAACCTCATCAATGCCGATCACCACATCCTCTGCAAGGACGTTCAGATAGACGTTCTCGTGAGCGATCTGCTCAAAATCGTTCATAACCGGCTTGGCAACATCCCGCAGGTCCTTGTTCAGCGGAACCGTGCTGCCGAGCTGGAAAAGCTTGAAGGTAATCTCATAGCCGTGCTGAAGCTTCTCAACATACCCCGCACTCGCAAGCGTTGCGAGCAGGCGATGCACATTCGCTCTCGTCATAGAAAGCCCGCGGCAGATAGTCGGAGCATGCACCGGCTGATGCATGGCAACATATTCGAGCAGGCGCAGGGCTTTCAGCACTGTTGTGGATAGAACATATCCTGATGTATCATTATTTAAACTTTCGTTCAAATACTGTGACATGTTTATTATATTCCTACACTTTCCTTCATCTGTCAAGTTATTTTTTGATCTTCCTTCATGCTTGGAGCACGGATGCCACTCTACGTTGACACATATCGCTATAGGAACATAATTTGCGGCATTGAGAAGGATTAGTAAAAAACGCGGGATTTATCCGGTTCCGCCCGAATCAGAATGATGCGGCGGGGATACCTGAGAAAGATCAATTTCAGCAAATACCCTGATTCGGAAAGCCGGAACGGGAATCATTCCCATGCTTACGTATGCGGCCGACCCCAGCTCCATCATCCCGGCGTAAACTGATGCACGCTGCACAGAAGAGCTCTTTTCCCGAGCGGTAACGCAGGAACATGAGAGCCGCTGTTTACTGCCCGGATAATCTGAACCCTGAAGGTGCAGTCTGGGAAGTAATTACCGCTGCTTGGTCCGATACAGCAGCCACCAGGGTGTACGGGGAAGTTCATGGTGCTCCCGATGGTAGCCGAAGAAGTAGCAGCTAACCATTGCCCATAGGTGATTCTTCTTCTGCGTCCTTGCCTTGTGCGGCCCCATCTCCGGAGTATGGGGATAGCGATGGGGTCTGAAGGTTCCGAAATAGAAGAGCTGAAAGGTCCCGAGGAAGGCGGGAATCACCCAGAAGGCGATCATGCTGACTGCAGGTATCTGCAGCAGGTGGACCCCGATATTAAACAGGGCGGCCATGATCAGCAGCTGCACTGCGGTTACATAGCGGAAGAAAAAAATGAAGAACCAGGGAAAAAATCCCTGGTGCGAAACCGAGAAGTCGGGGTCCTGCTCAGTACCCGACCAGCGATGGTGAGCCATATGGGCGGGAAACATGCGTTTATGGGAAAATGCAGCAAAGAGGGCAAGGGCAATCTGCCCGACAGCATTGTTGAGCTTCCTGTTGCGTGTAATCCCGCCGTGCATGCTGTCATGGGCGGTTATGAAGAGACCGGTGTACAGGTAGCCCTGAAGAACCATATGAACGTAGGTCATCGGGCTGGTCCAGGAGAAGGTAAAGATATACAGGCTCCAGAGCAGGTGTCCTGCCCACAGCAGGATGACTGCCGCGGCAATAACAAGACCCATATCGCTACCTCCCCCTTCTCTCAGCTTGAATAATATCAGCGGTGATCATCCCGGAAAGGGTGACGAGCGGCATTCCCCCGCCAGGATGGGCGCTGCCGCCGCAGACGTAGAGCCCGCGGTGACGCTTGGAGAAATTCGGGTGCCTGAGAAAAGCCGCCGTCAGGGTGTTCGAGGAGATCCCGTAGAGACTTCCCCGCCAGCTGCCCGTATCCTCCTCTATCCCGCGGGGGGTAAGCGTGTCCTCCGCCACGATAAGATCTTCTACCTGCACCTTCAGCTCCCGCGAGAGCCTGGTGAGGACCTTCTCACGGGTATGCTTCAGATCCTCGCTCCAGTCACGCCCGTCATGCGGCGGGGCGTTTATCAGCACAAACCAGTTCTCACACCCTTCGGGAGCATCACTCGGGGTAAGCTTTGAGGTAATGTTGATATAGACAGTCGGATCATCCGGCACCTTGCCGAGTTCATGAATCTGGGAAAACTCCCGGGGATAATCAGCTGAGAAGAAGATATTATGCACCCCCAGCTCATCGAAACTCTTTTTAATCCCCCAGTAGTAGACCAGCCCGGAGGAGGAGGGGGGAAGACGCCGGTAGCGTCGCGCCAGAGGTTCCTCAGGGTCGTTGAGCAGCGTTTCATAGAGCGTCAGCACATCGACATCCGAGACGACAACAGCAAAGGGATGCTCCTTCTCTTCAGCAGCCACGCCGCAAACCCTGCCGGAACTGTCGGTACGGATGCTGGTTACCGGAGTGCCGGTTTTCACCTCCACCCCCATGTCCTCCGCCAAACGGGTAAGCCCTCTGGTTATCCCGTAGATGCCGTCGGCAACCCCGTAGCCGCCGATCCCATGTTCCACGTAGGCAATATTGTTCAGCGTAGCCGGCGCCCGGTAAGGACTTGAACCGTTGTAGGTCGCATAGCGGTTAAGAAGCTGCACCATCCGCGGGTCGCGGAAGAAGGACCGGTTCGCCCGATCCATCGTCCGCAGCGGATCAATGGAGAACAGGCGCAGCAGGGAGGAGAGCGTCTTCCATGAGGTATAGGTTGAAACCCGATGCAGAGACTGTTCGAGAAAGATATGGTGAGTCAGGTCGTAGATACGCTTGCTGTAGGAAAAATACCGTTCTGCCTCCTTCCGGGTAACCTGAAACGTCTCCGTCAGGCGCGGGATAAACTTCTGCTGCAGGTCTGAGGTTATTCGCGTCCCGTCGGAAAACCAGTAGCGCGTCAGCGGGGAAAGAGGGATAAACTCAATATAATCCTCCCTCCTTCGCCCCGCACGGGCAAAGAGCGAATCGAAAACCCCGGGAAGGGTGAGCAGCGACGGACCGGTATCGAAGCGGTACCCGTTGATCGTCAGGGTTCCCGCCTTGCCTCCAGTATCCGCCTGCTTCTCGAAAAGCGTCACCGCAAATCCGGCAGCTGCAAGGCTGACAGCCGCAGAGAGTCCTCCGATGCCTGCCCCGATAACTGCCGCTCTCTCCCGAAAATGATGAGATAAGCCGCCCCTCATACGATCTCTCTCCATCCGGGTACCATCCGGTCCTTCCAGCCGACATAGAGCAGCAGGTAGAATCCGAGCATTGAGGTGTTGTAGAAGAAGTCCTCAAGCGGAATAGTGATCACCCGGATGTTCCAGATTACCTCGGAGCTGTAGAGGACAATAGGCAGGCCGGTAAGCACCCCGTTGACGATCATGAACGCCGCCAGTGAGAGGAGGAAGTACCAGAGGGTGTGAATCTCGCGCAGGAGGCGCGGCTGAAATACCAGCGCAGCCGCCAGCCAGAGGCTGACGGAGAGCAGCGCCAGGAAGGTGTACTCCCGGCTGCGGAACAGCAGCGCCGCCGCCAGGAGGAGAACTGCAGCACCCCACCCTGCGGCTTTTGTCAGGACCGGGGTCTTCTTCTCCCCTCTTCGGTATACCCGGCCGGGGAAATAAGCCCTCACTACCTCATAGATGAAAATGCAGGAATAGGGGACAACGAGGAAGAAGAGCCACTCACCCAGGGGGAGGCCGAAAATCGTCACCTTACCCGAGTAGCTCGGACTGAAGGACCAGTGCCCCCGTTCGGTAACGATAATATCCCAGATAATATAGACGGTGCTGACGGGAACTATCGCTGCTGCAAGCGGCTTCCAGCTCCTGAAGTAGGCCACCTTCTTGTCGAAGGAGAGGATAAACGGGCCAGCAAGCACAACCAGGGTTATCAGAACGTAGGTGGTCATCAGCACTCCTTGAGAGAAAAATTTGGAGACATTCTACCATAACCCCGGGAAATTACAAGAAATGATACAGTATTATCCCCATATTTCTCTCATTGGGAAGTGATAAAGTCCTGAGGAGAAGAAAGGGACTTTGTCGCGAAGGGAAGGGAAGCCTGTTGGCCGAGAATCACTTTGTGCTATAGTAC
>CAYSRK010000224.1:0-7210 GCA_964433385.1 uncultured Spirochaetales bacterium | reverse complement strand
GCTGAAGCATACCCTTGAGGGCTACATGTCTCTCTACTTAGAACATATGCAGGCGGGCGGCAGGGGAGGTACGCATGAGTGATCTCCGGAGGAGCCAGGTGCGGTCGGGGACCGTGCTCTCCTACGTGAATATCGGGATGACGATTCTTATCGCCTTCTTCTTTGTCCCGTTCATGATCCGGATGCTCGGTCAGGCGGAATACGGGCTCTATACCCTCATCGGTTCGTTCATCGGGTATTTCACCCTCTTCGATTTCGGTCTTTCGGCTACCATTGTCCGCTATGTCACCAAGTACCGGGTGTCGGGAGACAAGGAGGAGGAGCAGGTCTTTCTCGGAATGGTCCTGGTCTTTTATACGGCTGTCGCACTGCTCGTGCTTGTCGTCGGCTTCATTCTTGCAGGCCGCACCGCGAAGATATTCGGGGGTTCTCTCTCGGCAGATGAGATTGAAAAGGCGCAGATCATGCTCGGGATCGTGGTCGTCTCCTTTGCCGTATCGCTCCCTTCCCGGGTCTATCACGGCATTCTCTCCGGCTATGAGCAGTTCAACATAATGAAGCTTATCCCCATGGTCCGGGCGCTGCTTCGGGTCGCAATCTGTGCGGCAGTCCTCAAGTTCGGCTACGGGGCGGTCGTGCTGACCCTCGTTGAGGCGGCGCTTACCATTGCTGCAGCGTCAGCCTCCGTGTTCTACGTCAGGTTCCGAATGGGGATCCGCATCCGGATACGGAGCTTCAGCAGCACGCTTCTCTCCCGGCTGCTCAGCTTCTCATTCTACATATTCATCGGATCCCTCGTGGACCAGATCAATTTCAGGCTCGACAACCTGCTGCTGGGCATCATGGTCGGGACGCAGGCAGTCGCTCTCTACGGACTGGCCTCGAACCTGATCATCATCTTCCGTGAGATTATCGGGGTTATCGGGGAGGCGATCCGCCCGCGGGTGATGGTGCTGGCCCACGGCAATGCACCAAAGGAAGAGCTCATCGGACAGCTTGTCAGGGCAGGCAGGCTGCAGTACATTCTGCTGGGAGGACTCTACCTCGGGTTTCTGCTCTTCGGAAGGCTGTTTATCCGGCTGTGGGTTGCCCCCGAGTTTCTGGAAGTCTGGCTTTTCGTGGTGATCATCATGTTCCCGCTCATCGTCACCTCCGGGTATAGCGCGGTGAACTATATTCTTCATGCCTGGAAACGGGTGCGGTTTCTTGCCTTCAGCAGCATTCTTATCGGCGTGCTGAATATCCTCATATCGATACTCCTCATACGCCGTCTTGGCCCCCTCGGAGCAGTGATCGGAACAGCCGCAGCCTACACCGTCGGGAATATCATCATTCTCAACTGGTATATTGTCAGGAAAGTCAGGCTTCCCATGAGGAAGTTCTACGCGGGAGTGTTTCGGGGAATAGGCTGGGTTTTCCTGCTCTCAGGCGCAGCCGGGCTTTTTATCCGGATGATCCCCGGTGAGAGCTGGCTTGTCTTTTTCAGCCAGTGCGTACTGTTCACCCTCATCTACGGCCTGCTTATGTTCCGCATCGGGACGAACAGCGAGGAGCGGGCGCTTTTCTCTTCACTTCTTGTCAGGCTCAGGCCAATCCGCTTTGGTCGGAGACACTAACCTGCGCAGCCTCCTGCGGTACCAGACCAATTTCTCATTGATTCTCTCAAACCAGGTTCCGTAGAGTCTCCGAAAACGTCGGGCCACCGCCCGGTTAACCGGAACCTGTTCCAGCGTATAGGGGACAGGTATATCCGATACCTCTGCCTCAAATTTTCTGTCCTTTTCGCTTCCGTGGGTTCCGCTGTTGTCGAATCCGATATTTTGCACACGGGATATACGAGGATAGATGGTAAACATACCTTGTCTGAACTGGGAATAGCACCACCTGACAGCCCATGAATCTATCAGTCCGCGCATCTGGTTATCGAGCATTTCGGACAGATCAAGCCCTCCGCGGTTGAAGCGGCGGCGCAGGAGCAGAGAGCGCCTGAATGAATCATAATCGCTGACATTCCAGTCAACCGTCTTCCACCGGTCCTTCCAGGTTCCATACCCATTGCTTGAGGCGCGCACAGTGCAGTAGATATCATGGTGATATCTCTTTGGGAGCGTGATGCGCGGTGTGTAGCCGCTGATTGACCAGATCCGTCTGTCCTGTTCGTAGAATGTGAGCGCATTATTCATGAAAGTGAGAAGGTCAGGTGAACAGACAAGATCGTCCTCAATGACTATCACACTGCCGTACATATCAATAATCTGTGATATTCCGGTTATCACCGACTGGGCAAGTCCCCGGTTTTCTTTCGCTTCCCTGATTGTTACCGATGAGAAAATGTTTTCCGAAGTCAGGCTGCGGCATACAGCACGCACCTCGGCAACTGCGGAATGATCCTCCGTGCTTCTTGGGCCGTCAGAAAAAATGAAGAGCGCGCTCTTCCCTGCTTCAGGGCAGGCTGACAAACTGCGCAGAGTCCGCTCAGCATGACGTGGACGGTTGTAGACAAAGAGAATCACTGGCGCTGACACGCAGAGTACCTCCGGCTTGTATGCACGCTTCAGTCGTTCCTCAGGGAATACCGAACTCCGAAAGCTGCCTGGATATCATATTTGGGGTCGGGGGCTGATACGTTTCCCGGATTGCGGCGCAGTACCCAGTGGAGGTTTCCCCGTATGCTGACCTGCTCTGCAGCCTGAAAGCTGCCCCCGGCTGAGACGGCGAAGGTCGTCTCAACACCATTTTTCTCTCCGCTGCCTTTCAGTTCCGAGCTGCTCGGCGTCTGGACGGCAACTGCCTGCGGCCCGACAGCGTACAGGGAATCAGCATCGTAGGTGCCGTGGGCCATCCAGAAGAGTCTCCCATAGATGCTTCCCCGATTCGGAATAGTGAATTCGCCAAGGAGCGTTGCCGTAACGGCATCCCCTCCCCAGCGGTAGCCGAGAAACTCCTTCTTCAGCAGAAGTCCCATTTCCTGAGTGTACTGCTGGTAGCCGACGACGAAATCGATCGGCTGTGAGGAGGCATAATCGGGAGAATCAGGATCAATCCCCCCCGAGTCACGCAGGTAAAGATAGGGAGTGGTGTACACTCCTTCGGCGGCGGCCCTGAACAGCCCCGCCCCGAACGTGCGGCGGTACTGGAGCGACCCGAGAATTCCCACGGCATTGGGCTGGGAGGCGGGGTCGTCAAGGGACTCGATTCCCAGTGCCGCCTCATCGACAGCTGCCTGGAGATGAACAAGCAGCGACGGGACAGGCGTGTAATCAACTTCTATCCCGAGAATCGAGTTCATAGTCGACCTGAGGTAGAAATTATGCAGGATGACGAAGGGAGAGAGGAGACGAAGATCATAGGTGCCGCCCTGGAACATGATTGATTCCGAGATGCTGAACCGCAGATTCCGGGCAGCCTGAAACTCGAAGCGGTGGCCGATGAAGCTTCTGACCGCAGAGATTTCGGTCATCGGGAACCATTCCCCTTCACCATCGTCCCAGTGGGGAGGTTTCTGATACATGTCTGGGTGCGGAAAGGATATGAGGGCAAAGGTATATTTGAACGGTTCGTAGAAGGCCGTATAGCGCAGCGCGTCATGGTAGATCAGGTGATCTGCGAGGACAAGATTTCCCGATATCCCGCTGCCCCACGAAATGCGGTCCCGGCCGAACTGGGCGCTCCAGTGATCCCCCCCCGCTGCGAGAAACGCTGTCCAGGGGAAGGACATGTCGATATTGTTCGCCGTTCTGTCGAAGATCAGGTTTGTGGTTGCCGGGGGGCCGTAGAATCCTGCAGTGGAAGAGGTGTCTGTGTAGAACCGATTGTTGCGCAGGTCGAGTTCGAGTCTGCCGTACAGCAAGTCGGCCCCGGTGAACTCAAGCGAGGTGTTCAGCAGGGAGCTGCGCTCCTGCGGCCCCTCAATCCACTCATCTTCCTCATCGAAAGCCGTATCAGCGCTGCTGTGCAGGTAGGCCTCAGCTGATGCTGTCAGGTTGCCCTGATACGAGAACGTCCCTTCAGCACCCTTCCGTAAAGGGGTTTCAAGGAGCCTTTTCAGATGCTGATACTGCTGCAGCGCATCCGCTGAGAGCTCCCCGGGCCTGATCCTGGAGAACATGAGTTCTAGCTCCTGTCTGCTCCAGGGACCGGCTGAGGAGGGGAGGGCAAGTCCCTGCTCAACTGACAGCGTTGCAAGAAGTTCATAGAGGGGAGAGTCGACCGGATAGATCTTAGGCGGCAGCCCCTCTCCCGCAAGCGGAGCCGATCCTGCACAGAAGAGGATGAGCAGCAGACCGAGCTGTATTCTGTTCATCGTGCGGATCTCCTCTTCAGCTCACCGAGCACCCTGTCGGCAGCAAGCTTGCCTGTGAGGATCGAAATCGGCAGCCCCGAAGGACTGAAAACCCACTGTCCCGCTTTGCTGACATGCGGAATCGGGGTTCTCACCGCTTTCGCTACCTCCTGCATCTTCACAGGAACAGGCAGGGGCCGCTTTTCGAACGACCAGCCGGTAAT
This sequence comes from uncultured Spirochaetales bacterium, assembly GCA_964433385.1. Lineage (GTDB taxonomy): Bacteria > Spirochaetota > Spirochaetia > JABMQR01 > JABMQR01 > M55B182. The sequence continues at coordinate 2,704 of CAYSRK010000224.1, read as the reverse complement.
TGCCCCGTCGCTGTTGCCCGTGATCCGCTCAATGGAGAGCGGGGTGGAATCGAAACTGTCGATGATCTTCTCCTTCAGACCCGGGAAGACAGTGGCGGAGAGCACCTCGACAATTCTGCTGCGGCAGGCGCTGCGGAAATCAGCCAGTCCGCCGCCGTCAGAAACCAGCCTCAGCAGATCATAATCGAACAGGCAGCTGATAATCAGCCCGGTTTTACCTTCAGGGGCAAGGGCGGGATCCTTGAGTACGGGAATGGAAATCTCATAGGTTGTCCGTGCGGTGTATTCTGTGAGAAACGCGGCAATCTCCTGCCGGGATTTCTGATATGACAGGCAGCGGCTGAGCAGCTCCCTGAGCCCCGAGGTGTGGAGCGTTCCCAGACCCCGTGAGTCGGGGGTATAGAAAAAATGGCCTTCGCAGCGGGAACGGAACCATTCGGGACGCTCGTCGACGGAGAGAAAGAGCGAAAAGACTGAATCTCCGCCCCGGTACCCTGCAAGTTCCTCACCGCGGCCGATTACCCCCTCCCGTACGTTCCTGTCGGTCAGAGCCTCCGTGTCGACAGTCGCGTAGAGTCCCTTCAGGTCACCGCACCAGACGAGCTCCCGGTAGCCGTCGCTCGTTCCGCTGCTGTCAGTCACAGTCCGGGCTGCCGGATCAATCCTGGTGATCTTCCGTCCAGGGAACATCACCGTCCCCCGGTCTTTGACAAACTGCTCGAGCAGCTTCATAAGCGACGCAGTCCCCCCGAGGGGATAGAAGTAGTCCATATAGACGCTGAAGTAGCTCATGGCGAAGAAGGCAGGAGTCTGTTTGAAGAAGTGCTGTCCGATAATGCTCTTCAGCGCCCCGTTACCAGTGAGGGAATCAAGGAAGGTCTCCACAGGGCCATTCATCCGGTTTATGCTGCCTATGGTAAGGAGAAACTTCAGCGACCAGGGCAGAAGGGTTTTGAAGATGTAGGGATAATCCCGCTTCAGATCCTTGAACAGCGGATTCTCGATACCGTAGAGGACCTCCATGCGGCGCATCACGGTACGGATCACCTTCATTATCGCGGTAATGTCCTCACTGCTTTCCGGATAGAACGACTGGAGCAGTTCCCGGTACTCCTTCAGCGATTCAGCGGATCTGATGGTCATCACCCGGTCCTCGATCCCCACCGAGACCGGACTGGCAGCCGAGGGGAGTTCCAGACCCAGGTCAGCGAGCATGGGTTTGATAATCCCCGCATCTTCGACAGCCCGCAGTCCCATGTCAAAGACGAATCCGTTTTTGCTGACAGACTGGATGAGCCCGCCGAAACTCTCCTGCTGTTCAATGAGGGCAGTCTTAGCCCCCTGTCGGGCGGTATAGGCGGCGCAGGTGAGACCCGCTGCTCCGCCTCCGACAATGATCACGTCATAGTCCATGCTTCCATTCCTGTCATACTGAGAGTTTTATCCCATAGCACTGCACCGATTTTTCGGTCAAGGGCATGGGGAGCCGGTTTTTCCGGATAGGTCCGGTTAAAGTAGATGCCGCTGGTTTCAGCAAGGGAAGGCTCAGCGGCAAGGTAACGGATTGATTCACCTGAAATGATCGGGTCTTTTAGAAACGGCTGGATGCAGACAGAGCTGTACAGGCGGTAGAGAAAGCCGTTATTGCTTCCGATACCGCTTTTAACGGCTCCGGGGTGCATGGCGTTCACCGTGACCCGGGTTCCCTTGAGCCGGTCAGCCAGCTCCCAGATTGTCAGCAGCTGTGCCGTCTTCGCAGCTCCGTAGCCCCGCAGTCCGGTGTACATCCGTCTTTCGAAGTTCAGGTCGTCGGGATTCAGACCGTTGAACCGGTGCCCCTGGGAGTTGACGTAGATTATCCTCGCCTCTTTCTGCCGGACCAGCCTGGGCAGGAGCGTGGAGGTGAGGATGAACGGGGCAAGGTGGTTTACGCAGAAGGAGAGCTCGAAGCCCTCATCGGTGATCACTCTCCGGGTTGAATGGACCCCTGCGCTGTGGATAAGCAGGTCGAAGGAGTCGGGTCCTTCCAACAGCCGGCGGGCGAGGGCGCGGGTCTGCGCGAGGCTGGAGAAATCGACGGGCAGGCAGCTGACCCTGCATCCGTACCGGCTGCGGAGCTCCTCTGCGACCGCCTCGGCCTTTTCCCTGTTCCTTGCCGGCATAACCAGGCTGCAGCCGCAGCCTGCCAGCTCCCGGGCAGCCGCCAATCCTACCCCCGAGGTAGCTCCGGTGATCAGGGCAAGCTTGCCGTCAAGCCGTGCGGCTGTCCGGAGGTGAGGCTTTCTGTTGTTGCGGAGCATATCCCGCATATCCTCCATCCGGTACTCTTTCAGGTAGACAAACATGGCATCATCCGAACTTCCTGTGCATGAATCTGCGGTACAGCGGACCGAAGCGGGGGATGTTGTCAAAAATATCCCCCCAGAGGTCGTAGTAGTCGCGCTGCTCGATTATCAGGGAATCTTCATTGAGGGTGAGCCTGGTTGAACCGTAAAGGGTCGAACTGGGGAACTTTTTGAACATCATCGTCATTTCCCACTCCATGAAGACGATTTCGCCGTTTACGACGAGGTTCGTGATCTGCATTTTCAGCTCCCTGCATCGTTGGGCAAGCCGCATGCAGAGCGCCATAAACTCCTCCTTACCTTCAACCTTTTGAATAGAATCCTGAAATCTGATATGCTCATGGTAATAGGGGAACAGG
>CAYSRK010000223.1:0-6760 GCA_964433385.1 uncultured Spirochaetales bacterium | reverse complement strand
ATTGTAAATACCTCATATATCTTTCCCCCGGCGGGTGGGCTAGAGTTTCTGTATGCGGCGCAGCCGCCGCACAGTCCATCAGACGGAGGAAGAGACTGTCATGAAACTGAGAGGGAAAACGGCAATTGTTACCGGCGGAAACTCCGGGATAGGGAAGGGTATCGCTCTGGCATTTGCCCGCGAGGGGGCTGACGTCTGTGTTGTCGGGCGCAACCTCGAACGGGGGAACCAGGTGGTCGAGATGATCCGGGAGATCGGGACCCGTGCGATATTTGTTCAGGCTGATGTCGGGGACGAGGAGCAGACGAAGCACTACATAGCGCAGACTGTCCGGGAGTTTAAAGCGGTGCACATCATGGTGAACAACGCCGCCCTGATCCATCAGGACCTGGTAATTGACCTCAGTGTCGAGGACTGGGACCGCATTATCAGAACCAACCTGCGCAGCGTCTTTCTCGGCAGCAAATACGCGGCAATCGAGATGATCAGGCAGAACCAGGGGGGGAGAATCATCAACATCTCCTCGATCCATGCCGCGATATCAGAGCCGCAGGCGGCGCCCTATACCGCAGCCAAGGGGGGAATCGAAGCATTCACCCGGACCCTGGCCACCGAGCTGGCCCCCTATCGCATTACTGCCAATATCCTCGCCCCCGGGGCGACTTACACCGAGCTTACCGTGCCCATGTATACCCCGAGCGTGAAAGAGGCGCTGTACAAGAGGATTCCGCTGAAGGATATCGCCAACCCTGAGGACATAGCCTGCGGAGCGGTCTTTATGGCTAGTGATGAATCCCGCTACATGACGGGAGCAAGGATATGCATCGACGGCGGGTACGAAATGGACGGCAGTCTGCCCGATGCGAAGTACTGGAGCGAATGAGGAGAGGAGGAAACCGTTATGGAGAGAGAGACCGGCGTACCGGGAATCATCGATATCAGTGTGGAGCTCAGTGAGGATACGGTCATCTATCCGGGCGATCCGAAGCCTGAGTACGGACTGTTTTTCAGCCTTGCAGACGGCGGCATTGCCAATGTGGGATACCTGAAGCACGGTATTCATCACGCCACCCACGTGGATGTGCCCTATCACTTCGATTCGGCCGATATCACCTTTGAACAGGTACCGCTGGACCGCTGGGTCGGCAGAGTCCTGGTAATCGACCTGACCCGCGTTGATACCTGCATCCGGGAGAGCGATCTTGCCGGTATTCCCCTGGAGAAGTACGAGCGGATTCTGCTGAAGACAAAAAACTCCCTGGAGTACTACAAACTCAAAGAGTTCTACCCTGAGTTCATCTACCTCGACAAATCAGCCTGTGAGGCTTTTGTCAGGGCAGGCGTGAAGACGGTAGGGCTGGACTACATCACCGTTGACCCCTACGGCAGCGAGGATTTTCCCGCCCACAACACGCTGCTGAACAATGGGGTCTGCATTATAGAGTGCATCAACCTTGAGCAGGTTGAACCGGGCGAGTATGAGCTGATGCTGCTCCCGCTGAAGCTGCGGGGTACCGATGGTTCCCCTGCCCGGGCTGTGCTCCTCACTGAGGAGTTCTTCGATCAGGGCCGGCGGGGCTGAGGGGATGAAACCGCACGAATGTGATGCGGGCGGTTATACCGGAAACCCGCTGACTGAAGCTGAGGTGTCGCAGACAGTGCAGCGCACCCTCTCTTCCCTTGATCTGGCAGGGCGGAGGGTGCTGCTTATCATTCCCGACTCCACCCGCTCCGCTCCCGTGGGACTGTTCTACCGGGAGATATACCGCTTCCTTGAGGATACTGCGCTCAGCATTGATGTCCTTGTCGCCCTCGGGACCCACCAGAGCATGAGCAGGGAGCAGATATTCAGGCGGCTTGAGATCAGCGCCGGGGAGTACCAGACGCGGTTCAGCGAGAAAACGCAGCTGTACAACCATCAGTGGGACAATCCGGATGCGCTGCAGGAGATCGGGAGGCTCAGCGCCGATGAGGTTGCCGGGATTACCGAAGGCCTGATTCGTGAACCGGTGAGGATAACCATCAACAGGATGATTTTCTCCTATGATCAGCTGATCGTCATCGGCCCGGTCTTTCCCCACGAGATTGTCGGGTTTTCCGGGGGAAACAAGTACTTCTTTCCAGGCATCTGCGGGGAGGATATCCTCAATCTGTTCCACTGGATCGGAGCGCTGGTGACCAATGCCGTGATCAACGGTGTCATTGACACTCCGGTGCGGAAGATTATCGACCGTGCCGCCGACTTCATCACGGTGCCGCGGACCTTCTTCCACCTGGTAGTCAGGCACGGGGTTCTGCTCGGCATCTATCCCGGATCAGCTGAAGATGCGTGGCGGGAGGCTGCCCGCTGCTCCTCACACGTCAACATCGTCACCACCGGGCGACGCTACAGCACAGTGCTCGGTATTGCGCCCCTGAAATACGATGAGTTGTGGACGGCGGGTAAGGTTGCCTATAAGGCGGAAACTGTCGTTGAAGACGGGGGGCGGCTGATCGTCTATGCCCCTCATATCACCGAGCTCTCGCGGACTCACGATGCTTTCATCCGCAGAGGCGGCTACCACGTGCTCGACTACTTTCTGGAAAATGAGGGGCATGCTGCCGGGGTGCCGGGGAGCGTGCTCTCCCATCTGATCGCGGTCAAGGGTTCCGGCACCTGCCGCAGCGGGGAGGAGCGGCCGCGGATACGGGTCGTTCTCGCTACCGGTATCCCGGAGGAGACCTGCCGGGCTGTCAATCTTGAGTACATGAATCCGGATGAGATTAATCCCGATGCGTGGAAAGGCAGGGAGCAGGAGGGAATCCTCGTCATCGAGGATGCCGGGGAAGTGCTCTACAAAGTCGGCATGAGGTGAGAGTATGAAAGCTTTGGTGAAAACTGCTAAGGGACCGGGGAATATCGCAGTTGAGGATGTTCCAGTCCCCGATCTTCCCGATGAGCAGTGGGTGCTCATCGAGGTGAAAGCGGCCGGGGTGTGCGGAACCGATCTGCATATCTGGCATGATGAGTTTCCCTACTGGCCGCCGGTCGTCATGGGGCATGAGTTCTCCGGAGTGATCGTCCGGGCGGGAAAGAAGGCGGGCTCATTCAAGCCCGGTGACCGGGTTGTCGCCGAACCGCATTCGCTTGCCTGCGGAGTCTGTGAGCTGTGCCGGCAGGGCCATATCCAGATTTGTCCCCATAAACGGTCCCCGGGCTGGGGAATTAACGGGGCATTTACCGATTACCTTGTGATGCCGCACCATCTGCTGCACAGGATACCGGAGAACCTCTCCTTCGAGGAGGCCGCGCTGAGCGAACCTATGGCGGTTGCCGTCCACCAGGTGCTCGAGCGGGGAACAGTCGAGTGCCGCGATACGGTGGTCATTACCGGATCGGGTCCCATGGGTATCATGGCAGCCTTTGCCGCCAAGTCAGCAGGGGCATCCCTGGTGATTGTCACGGGTATGGGGGCCTGCCGGGATGTAAGGTTTCCTGCGGCGCTTTCTCTCGGGGCTGACCGGGTGGTGAATGTGGAGGAGGAGGATCCCGCTGAGGTTGTCCGGGAACTTACCGGCGGCAGGGGAGCCGACCTGGTGGTGGAAACAAGCGGGGCTGAACCGGCTATCAGGGGAAGCGTGGAGCTGGTGCGTCCCCGCGGCCGCATCTCGGCGATTGGAATTCCCAAACGGGAGACGGTCGCTTTTCCCTGGAGCGCGGCGATGCGCAAGGTGCTGGATGTCAGGTTCAACATGAGTTCCTCCTATACCTCATGGGACCGGGCTATCTCCCTGCTTGCCGGTACCGAACGTGATATCGGGCAGCTGATCACGCACAGGACCTCAATTGAACGGTGGGAGGAGGTTTTTCACGACCTGGAGGCGGAGCGGGGCATCAAAGCCCTGTTCATTCCCGGCCGGGAGTAAAGAAAAGACAGATATAATGACAAATCTGTCGGATATACAGGGGTAGGGAAGCATCCTACAATTCTAATCAATACTAGTATTGGGTTGAATCGGATGGCGCACAGAGAACTGTGAATCATGTTTACAGAAAAGGAGCAATGTATATGAAGAAACTGTTACTGTTAACGGCGATGCTGCTGATTGCGGCAGGAATGGTGTTTTCAGCCGCCGAGGCTGAGAAAGAGGCTGATGTTACCGAGGACGGGCTGCGTAAAGTCACCGTGGGACTCTCCTGGAACGTCAAGGACGACACGCTGATCGTTGCGTGGGAAGACTACATGGTCGAGTACAGCCAGGAATACGGCAGGGAAAACGGCCTCGATATCGATTGGATTATCAACGTTGCCGACCGGGACCCCTCACGGCAGAACGCGAATATCGAGGATATGATTGTCCAGGACGTTGACCTGATTATCACCAGGGCAGAGGACGGAGCTACTATCGGTTCCGCGGTCCGAGCTGCGAAGGATGCGGGCATTCCGATAATTACCTTTGACCGTGAGTCGAAAACCGTAAAACCGACTGCACACGTCGGAGGAGACGGATTCGGCATGTCCTACGAGGGAGCAAAGCAGTTTGCCGAGTACCTCGATTCCATCGGGGTCTATGGTAAGGTCATAGAGCTGCACGGAGACCTGAAGGACCAGAACGCGATCGACTTCCATAACGGATGGGCGAAGGCTGAAGAGGAGTTCGGTCAGTGGGAGACAATCGTATCTATTCCTACCGAGTGGAAACCGGAGAAGTACGAGAGCGGGCTGACGAATGCCCTGCAGAGCTATCCTGAGGCGAACGCTATCTACATCCACTCCGACTTTGCCATGGATGCAGTCCGGGCTGCTTTAGAGAAGGCTGGCCTGTGGAAGAAACAGGGTGAGCCTGGTAAGCTTCATATCTACTCCAACGTCGCCTCAACAGCAGCGCTGCCGGCTATTCAGCAGGGCTATATCGATGTGACCGGCGTCTGGGATGCCTACTTCCACGCGGTGAAGGCGGTCGAAGTCATGGTAGATATCCTCAATGGAGAGCAGATGGACGGGGCCATGTTCAAGGTCCCCGGCCGAGTGGTAACCCCCGAAACGGTCGACAGCATGGAAAAACTCTACTCCAAGGACTATCTCGATTACTAGGTGCATGAGTGCAGACGCGCCGCTGTATAGAAGGCGGCGCATCTGCGCATCGTTTTCGACTACCTGAAGGAACCTGGAAGATGCCTGATCAAACACAGATCGCTGTGCAGAGCAGTGAAAAGGCCCGGCCGCTGAGCGCCTTCCTGAAACGGGTGCGCAATTCGCCGCTGTTCATCTTCGGCGTTATCGCTATTGTTCTGTCCATTACCGTTCCGAACTTTCTGTCGGTGAGAAATATAGTTAACCTGTTAACTCAGTCTTCAACGGTCGGTCTGATGGCTCTGGGGATGACGTTTGTCCTTATTCTCGGGGGGCTGGACCTTTCCATCCCGGCTAATATGGCCTTCAGCGGTATTCTCGGGGCGATCTATATGCGCGATATCGGGAGCCCGGTCACAGCCGCCCTTATAATGGTGGCCATGGGAACGGCTGTCGGCTGCGTCAACGGTTTTGCCGTTGCCAAGCTCAGGATGATTCCGTTCATCGTCACCCTCTCCATGCAGGCGATCCTCATCGGGAGTTCGATCTGGATTACCAAAAACGACAGTGTCTATAACCTTCCCGAGGTCTTCAGCGATACGATTCTCCACCGCTTCGGCATTGTGCCGGTTCCTGTGCTGGTGCTTTTTGCCGTTACGCTCGTCACCCATATGGTACTCAAGCGCAGCTTCTTCGGCCGCTGGATCTACTATGTGGGAATAAACCGGGATGCAGCCGAGGTCAGCGGCATCCCGTCACAGATGGTAACCTTCTTCGGTTACGTCATTTCCGGTTTTTTTGCCGGGCTTGCAGCTGTCATTGTTACAGCAAGGCTCAATTCCGCTTCGGCGACGATGGGTTCAGAGAATATCGTTCTGGACATTGTCAGCTCCTGCGTTGTCGGAGGGGTGAGCATCTACGGCGGCGTCGGTACTGCGCTCGGGGCGGTTGTCGGCGTCCTGTTCGTTACCGTTATTACCAACACCATGAACCTGCTCCACGTTCCTTATTACCTGACGTTGGTTATCAAGGGGCTGGTGATTATCAGCGTGGTGGGATTTGACTCCCTGCGCAGCTTGAGGCGGTCGTAATATGAGTGAACCCTACCTGGAAATGAAGGGAATAGCAAAACATTTCAGCGGCACCTACGTGCTCAATAATGTTGATCTGCGCGTGAGCGAAGGGGAAATACTGGCGCTGATGGGGGCTAACGGCGCCGGAAAGAGCACGCTGATGAACATCCTCGGCGGGGTTCTCGAGCCGAACGAGGGCACTATCACCATCGGCGGTACCCCGCGGGTCTTCAAGAGCGTTTCCGACTCCGAGCGGGCCGGTATAGGGTTTATCCACCAGGAGCTTGCTCTCTGCACGACGATGACGGTTGCTGAGAACATGTTCATCAATCGCTTTCCCCTGAAGGGGGGACGCATCGACACGCGGCGGATGCGGGAGGAGTCGCAGGCAGCTCTCAGGACGCTCGGCTGCAGCATTGATGTGAATAAGAGCGTTCGCAGTCTCAGCGCCGGGGACCGGCAGCTCACGGAAATCGCCCGCGTACTGCTGAGCAATACGAAGATCCTCATTTTTGATGAGCCGACCTCCTCCCTGGCCCTTGAGGAGAAGAGCCGTTTCTTCGAGATTATCCGTGCCCTGCAGAAGAAGCAGAAGGTGATTATCTACATCACCCATTTTCTTGATGAGATCTT
>CAYSRK010000222.1:0-6015 GCA_964433385.1 uncultured Spirochaetales bacterium | reverse complement strand
TATAACCACGTTTCATGAGCCTATCGGACCGACAGGTGTCGGCGTAACCGCTATTGCCGTGGATATTGGAAAATTCATTGCGCAGGATGCATATAATGCGCTCATAGAAGCGTATATCAGCGATATCAGGAACTCAAAGAAAGCCCGGGGGGTTACCAAGATATACCTTCCCGGGGAGATAGAGGCGATTAGGGAGAGGCAGGCTCAGACTGATGGGGTAACCATTGATGCAGGCACTGCTGAGATTATAAACAAACTGTTAGCTGATCGGGGAATACATCTGCAGCTTACCGATAAGGACAGAGGTTGAAGAGTATGGAAAGAGTTCTGGTGGTCAACACGCGAACGGGAGAGCTTTGCTTCAGAAGCGTCACAGAGGAGGAGGTGTATGAGGGTGGGAGGTCATTTATCGCCCACCATTTCCTGCGGGGGGTAGACCCGGTCTGTGATCCGCTTGGTCCGAAAAACAAGCTGATAGCTGCTGTCGGGCTTCTGGGTGATACCAGCCTGACAACCGCGGGAAGACTGTCCCTGGGAGGGAAGAGCCCGCTTACCGGGGGGATCAAGGAGAGCAATGTCGGAGGTCTGGCGGGCAGAAGACTTGCTCGGATCGGACTGAAGGCTGTCATTCTGGAAGATATTCCCGAGAAACCCGGATGCCGGGTGCTTGTCGTCAGGAAAGACTCCGCGGAACTTATCGATATACCCGATCTCAAAGGCGCGCATACACAGAAGACCATCAGGTATCTGAAGGAACGTTTTGGTGACAGGCCCGGTATGCTGTGCATCGGACCTGCCGGGGAGTATAAACTGGGAGCAGCGGTTATTGCCACCACAGATCATACCGGGGTACAGCTGCGGGTAGCCGGCAGAGGCGGACTGGGAGCTGTGATGGGTTCCAAGGGAATCAAAGCGATAATTTTCGATGATACGGATGCACCGGTCCCGACAATGGCTCATCCCGATGATTTCAGGGAGGCCTCCAGGAGTGTAGCCCGTACGATAAGAGAAGACCCGAAAACAGAAAATCGTCACAATTTCGGAACCCCTGCAGTTCTTTCAGCCTGTAACGGACTCGGAATCCTGCCGACAAGAAATTTCAGTTCGGGATCCTTTGAGAAAGCTGATGAGATATCGGGTGAGAAGGTGGCTGAGCTGATCGTATCGCGGGGAGGAGAGGGGAAGCGGGGGCTTCCCTGTGTTCTCGGGTGCATCATAGCCTGCTCAAATATCTTTCCGCACCCTGACGGGAAGGCTCATGTGGCATCTCTCCAGTACGAAAATATTGCTCTTCTCGGATCCAACTGCGGAATTGGTGACCTTGATGAGATAGCCGATCTCAATGATCTGGCAAATGAAGTGGGTATTGATGCCATTGACGGAGGTGCAGCCCTCGGTGTGGTAATGGAGCAGGGGTTGCTGGAGTTCGGTGACGCTGAGGGGGCAAAAAAGGTGCTTCGGGAAGTGGGTGAGGGAACCCCGCTGGGGAGAATTATCGGCTCCGGAGCCCAGATGACCGGAAAAGTATTTGGTTCAACCCGGATTCCCACAGTCAAGGGACAGGCTATGCCGGCCTATGACCCGCGTTCACTCAAAGGTATTGGAGTTACCTATGCCATGTCGCCGATGGGAGCAGACCACACCGCGGGTAACACCCTGGAGACGGTCAGGTACCTTGATCCGGTTAAGACTGAGGGGCAGGTTCAGATATCGCACCGACTGCAGATCAGAGGAGCGGTGCTTGACTCCTTCGGAGTTTGTCTGTTTCTCAGGCCGGCCTTCGTCAAGGACCCGCAGGTCACCGCCCGCCTGCTGAATGCCAGATACGGCTGGAGCTGGAGCTATCGCGATGTCCGCAGCATGGCTGAGAAATGCCTGTATGCCGAGACTGAATTCAACAGAAAGGCAGGTGTTGATGAAACCCGGTGTGATGTACCGGAGTTCATGAGACTCGAACCGCTGCCCCCCAATAATACGGTGTTCGATATTACCCGGGAGCAGATGGCTGAGATTTGGACTACTACGGTAGAGGAGGACGTGTTTTAACATGGGAGACTGCAGCTACAATCTTGAAGGGAAACGGTGTCTTGTGACAGGAGCAGCCAGAGGGCTGGGCAGTGAAATTGCACGGAGGTTCCTCGAAGCAGGGGCTTCGGTAGTACTCAGCGATATCAACATTCAGGGTGTTCGGGAAACAGCCCGGAAACTTGATCCGGAGGGAGGAAGAGCTTACTGCCTGAAGCTCGATGTTACCGATGAGACTCAGGTAATCGAAGCTGTCTCCAAGGCTGATGAACTGCTAGACGGAATAGACGTTCTGGTCAATGCGGCAGGTATCCTGAAGCATCTGCCGATAGACAGGATGAGTCTGGAGGATTTCACCTCCATCATTACGGTAAATCTCGTGGGAACCTTTCTCATGTGCCGGGAAACGGTAAAGGTCATGAAGCGGATAGGCGGAGGGAAAATAGTCAATATCGCCTCCCTCGGAGGGGTCACGGGAAGGCCTGGCGTGGGGGTCAATTACGCTGCATCCAAGGCAGGAGTCATCGGTCTCAGCAGGACCCTGGCAAAGGAGGTCGGAAAGGACAAGATCTATGTCAATGCGGTCAATCCTGGACCGATAATGACAGAATTGACGAGAAATGTGCCTGAACAGACGTTCGCCTCATGGAACGCAGGGAGAGCAGTGGAAAAAAACGGCCTGCCCGAAGATGTCGCTGCCGCAGTGCTGTTCCTTGCTTCTGATCAGTCCGATTGGATAACAGGAGTCTCGCTGAACGTGAACGGCGGAATTTTCATATAACATTAATTTGGAGGTCAGTGTATGGCAAAAACGGTTGCGGTGAATATCAAGGATGTCACCCCGGTGAAAAGAGATCCCCCCAGAACTTCCTGGATACTGGTTTCAGAAAAGACTGTCGGATCGAAGAATCTGGCAGTAGGGGTGAATGAGACAATGCCGGGAAGCATGGTGCCGGAACATGAGCACATCTCGGAAGAAGAGGTTATGTTTTTTGTTGCCGGACGGGGAGTGTTTGTGACGGAGGATCAGGAGATACCTCTCGAACCGGGCGTATGCGTCTACAATCCGCCTGGAGGAAAGCACAAGATCGTCAATACGGGAGAAGAGGTTCTGCGATTCATCTGGATCTATGCACCGCAGCTTTCAAGCCACAGAAAGGAACAGTAATAGGAGGACAGCATGTCAGATTGGACCTACCCGCCGAAGGGCGGACATATGGAGAGCCCAACAAAACTCTACTATCATACGATGACAAAGCGGGAACTGGAAGAGCGTCTGAAGGTAAACGACTTCATCCTGATACCGTTCGGCTCAACTGAAAACCACGGAGATGCGCAGCCGATGGGAGAGGATGGTTTTATCGCTACAAGAACATGTGAGATGATCGCTGAAAAGACAGGCTGCACCATTGCATCTCCCATATGGTATGCGTCACATCCTTTCACCCATCTCGGGCAGCGCTTTACCGTCCCTATATCGGACCAGGTTAACTCCGATTACGTACGTGCGATCATTTCCGGGTACTGGAACGCCGGTTTCCGGAAACAGATTTTAGTCAGCAGTCACGGGCAGGAGTATATCATCCCTTCAGCCATGCAGGAGTGGGCGAAGAAATATCAGGTTCCGGCGATGATCTTCTACATGGATGTCTGGAAGATATCAGGTAAGCCGATGATGGACAAAGCCCACGGCGGACCGTTTGAGACGCCCTTCCGGCATGGCGATGAGGCGGAAAACTCGGTCTGCCTCGCCCTCTTTCCCGAACTGATTCAGATGGAGCATGTCGTAGATACTGAGACTTGGGGCTTTCTCCCTGAAGGGCACGTCGATAAAGGCGGCGATATCTACGGGCTTCCCATGGCAGGACAGAACCAGATAGGAGCCGGCGGGGTGGAATTTGCCATCTATCCTGAAGGTGTTCTGGGCAAACCCTCACTGGCAAAGGCTGAAAAGGCTTATGGAGCGATCTCAGCCTACCTTGATTATGTAGTCAAACTGCACAATGACGTGCTTGAACGATTCCCTCCCGGTAAACTGCCTGAACCGAAATATGTCACCCAGCGGGAGAAAGAAGAGATTGAAGCGCTCCTCAAGGGCCCCGACCAGGAGGGCGGAAAACATATCTGGACGGTAGCCTGGCCGTCATAGCGGGCTTGTTGAGCAGGATGTTCCCAGAAATATGACCCGGCATCTGCGGCAGCGGGAGGCGTCTGTCCAGAGGGGTTGTCGGGAGAGAATACGCTGCATGAAGCACATATGCAGCGGAGGAGAGGAGATATGAGGGCTATTGTGAAGACGACGGGGGAACCCGGAGTCTATGAGGTGAAAGATGTGCCGGTTCCTGCCGTAAAACCAGGCCATATTCTGGTCAGGGTAAAAGCAGCCGGGCTCTGTTACACTGATATTTCCATATTGAATGGAGCATACAAAGGCCGCAAACCGGTCCCGGTTCCGATGATCATGGGACACGAAGGTTCAGGAATTGTTGAAGAGACAGCCTCTGACGTTACAGGGCTCATTCCAGGCCAGAGAATTGCGTACGAAGCGCTCAGCGGCTGCGGAACCTGCCTGAACTGCCGTAAGGGCTATAAAAACATGTGTGAAGACTGGGACCATATCGGCATTACCTACGACGGTACCTTTGCCGAGTACCTGCTGCTTCCGGCTGAATTGGCTCATCCGATTGCTGACACGATTTCCTTTGCCGATGCTGCTGTCATGGAGCCGTTATCGCTGGCGGTCCGCTCCCTTGATCACGTTAAGCCCTTTGTAGGAGAAACTGCGGCAATAATCGGGCCTGGAACGGTTGGTATGCTGCATCTGCAGGCGCTGGTCTCAGCAGGCTGTTCCAAGATATTTGTTATCGGTCTTGATGTCGACAAGCACCGCTTTGAGATTGCGCAGCGGCTCGGGGCAACGCACATCGTCAACGCAAGCAAGGAAGATCCTGTCAAAACAGTCAAAGAATTGACCGGAGGTATCGGAGTGGATATTCTCATCGAAACGGCAAGTTCCCCGGTTGTCTGGGATTATATGCTCAAGCTTGTAGCCGCGAAGGGGAGGGTTTCCTGTTTCGGGCTCTACCCGGATGCCCAATTTCACCCGCTTGAAGTAATCAGGAGCGGGATAACTCTCTTTGGAGATGTCGCATTTATCCAGCGTCACTTTCTCACAGGATTGAACTGGCTTGAATCCGGCAAGGTCTCCGGCGAGGCTATCATCACCAAGCGCTACACGCTGGACCAGGCTCCCGAAGCATTTGCTGATTTCAAAGCCAAGGAGACAATAAAGTGTCTGTTTGAAATCTAACATCCGTTGGGGTTCCTTGATGATGAGAAACGAAATGTTCGATGCGCAACTGCTGCAGCAGCTGATGGCAAGGGAAAAACTTGACTTTCTGCTCGTAAGTTCCCGACACAACGTGCGTTACCTTACCGGAGGATATTATTACCCTCTCTACCTCTGGGATACCCATACGCGAGAGACGCAGTATCTGCCCTTCATAGGTATAGATCGTCGCACTATTGACAGGACATTCTTTGTGGGGCGCCCCGGGGAGCGGGCGGTCGCTGAAGAGGAAGGAGTGTGGATAGAGGAGATCGTTGAGGCAAAGGCAATCAGTACCGTTGAGTCAGCCAGAACGGCAGCGCAGCTTGTCCGCAGCAGGGGCTTCGGCGGAGCGCGCATAGGGGTCGAACTCTCCTCACTGCCTGCCGACGCGTTTGCTGTGCTGAAAGAGGAACTGCCTCAAGCAGATTTTTTCAGCTGCACCGCCCTGCTTGACTCTCTCAGGGCGGTGAAGACTGAGCGTGAGATCGGGATACTCAGAAGGGGAGCATTGCTGAACCTTGAGGGGGTCAACGAGGCGATCCGCAGTGCAGTTCCCGGAATGTCAACACTGGCTGTCGCTGAGAGAACAGCAGCAGAGTTTGCCGAACGCGGTCTTCACTACCTCTATTCTCTGGTTTGCGCCGGCCCGTTCTACTATC
>CAYSRK010000221.1:0-4309 GCA_964433385.1 uncultured Spirochaetales bacterium | reverse complement strand
TCCATTGAGTGGTTTGATGAAGCCGGAAACTTGCTCGGCAGCGGCCCGGCTGTTGCTGTGCAGAATTTCGCCGAGGGCGAACATACGGTCAGGGCGATTGCAGCCGACCAGTTCGGTCTGCGCAACCCAGCTGACGACCCGGCGGGCTCCGATGTCATTACCATATTCTCCTACGCCCCGATCCGTGTCGATAATGCGACTGTCAATGAGAATATCGGCACCTATCTGCTGACTTCAGCGGCACCGCTGAGGGCTTCTGCCGTAATTTCAGGGGGCACCGCACCCTCGGCAGTCTGGAGGCTGAAACAGGGGGACACGGTTGTCTTCCAGGAGGGGGCTGAAGCTGCGTTTACCGATCTCGGCGGAAGTCTTTCTGCAGGCTCCGCCGCCGTGCGGCTTACGGTGACCGATCTCGGTGCGGAAGTGTTCAAAAGAGACTTTCCGCTCGAGATAGCCGATGATGCGGCGGTCGCCGTCCTTTCCCCGGCTCCCGGAGAGCCGCTGTGGGCTTCGGGCACGCAGCAGCTTCAGGTCCGGACTACCGGATTCACTAACCCCCAGTTCAGCGCAGAGATAGCGAATCAGCCGGCACAGGTGATTGAACAGATCCGTACCGGCAGCACTGCCGGGGTCGATACGTACACGCTGGTGCTTGATGCATCGGCAGCAACCGCCGAGGGGGTCTATGAGCTGGTGCTCTCAGCCTCAGACAACGGCCTATCCCGCTCCGCACTCTTTACTATGAACGTTTTCACGCGGGAACCGGGCATCATCATCAGCGGGGCGGTAGAGGAGCTTGACCTGCTCGCCTCTGCAGGGCCGGTCCTGGTTGAGGCGGAACCGTACAATCTGACCGCTGAAAGACTTGAATGGTTCAGCGAATTCTCTGCAGAGCCTCTGGCTGCAGGACCGCAGGCAGATCTTCGTGCCATGAACCTTCAGCCTGGGCTGCAGCGCATCACCGTTCGCGCTTTTGATGAATCGGGCCTCATCGCCGCATCTGAGTCATTCACCGTTACCGTACTCGGCGAGCTCTCCCTGAGCCTGAGTCCGGATGATGAGTTTATTTCCGTCACGCAGGGGGCTGAAACTGAGATCACTGCAACAGCAGCCGACCGGGATGCAGCGGCACTCGAAGGAGAGTCGATAACCTGGGCTTCTCACCTGCAGGGCTTAGTCGGGACCGGAACGGTCCTGATGCCGGGTACAGCGGACCTTGAGCCGGCTGAACACCTGATTACCGTCACGGCAGTCGGGACAGACGGAACCGAGATCAACCGGGTTGCCCGGGTGCTGGTACGGGCTGCTGATGAGCAGATACCTGCTCAGGGTGCAGTCGAAGGCTTCGGGGAGGAACCTGAAGAACCGGAGGAGGAGCAGAGACGCGATTTCAGAGGAGGAAGGCCGATAACAGATGAAGATGCCGGTCCGACCGCGGTGGCGATTGTCACCCGCTCAACCGGACGGGTCACCTACGAACGCGAAGGCGACACCTCCAATACAAGGCTTGGTATAACGCTGTATGACACCGATATCCTCAATCTGTTGAGGGGCAATTCACAGCTGGCCATCCTGAATACCGTCACCAATAACATAGATACGCTCAGCGGCTCCGGAACCTATGTCTGGAGCGAGGCTGATTCAGCCTGGGTGAAATAATAACGAGTGGCAGGAGGCCAGAATGAAAACAAAGTTTGTTTCAGCACTAACAGCAGTTCTCCTTCTTGCAGTTTCAGCCGTGTCCGCATACCAGGTTGAATTGCCCGAATCGATTAAGGTTTTTCAGAATGTTCCGGTACTGGTGGTGCCGGAACCGGGGGACCCCGCCCCCTCCGCGGTACGGTTCTACGTCTACCCGCCGGGGGAGGATGAACCGCTTTTCCTTGACTTGAGCGAGTCGCCCTCCGGCTGGAAGGGGCTTGTTCCCGGACAGTATTCCGCCGGCAGCGTCTTCGAGTACGCTGTCGAGGTGCTGAGCACATCCGGAATTGTGATTCCGGTTCCCCAGGAGGGCACCTTCACGATCTACACCGAGGAGGATTCCGATCCGCCCGAGCTTACCCTGATCCTTCCCGAAGAGGGGGTAATGGTCTACAACGAACCGCAGGTAGTGCTCATTCGGGCTGATGATACCAGCGCCATGCAGCTCGAGCAGCTGCTTATAAACGGGGAGGAGCTTGAGGGGGCCGAGCTTGTCGGATCCACGGTAAAAGGCATCTACACGCCGAAGTCTTCCGACTCTCTCAATCTCTCCGTCGCGGTCACCGATGCTCTCGGGAACCGGGGAGAGGGCAGTTTCCCGCTGACGGTTGTCGGGGAACCGGGGTTCAGGTTCTTCACAGCCGGCTACGAGTACCATGCCGGGGCTAACGTCACCTATACCCTCTCCTCGGAGCAGGAGGGGCTTGAGATACCGGGTGAGCTGTTCAGCGGGCTGTCGCACGAGGTGCTTGTGGACGCTTCAGCCGGTGTCAGAGGCTATGTTGCCGCCGGACCGGTCCTGGAGATTTCCGCCTCCGCAGATCTCGCCGAGTCCCGCAATCTCTTCGATTATCTGGACTTTGATGCATATCCTACGCTCATGGACTACCCGTTCCTCTCAGGTCTCGCATCGGACTTTCATGACATCATGCGGCTCTGGAACCCCTACGCATTCAACTACACCTCCGGCTACGGAGATGCCGAGGGACGGGCCTACGATACCGGAAACGAATATCTGCTTGAGGTCTCCTTTCTCTTCGATATCCTGACCTACCGATTCGGAGACCAGACGATCTACTTCCAGGACCAGACCGTGAAGGATCTCTACCTGCGCGGTTCTTCAGTCACCCTTGATCTGCCGCTGCTGCTGTCGCTGCAGGTTGCCAACGGGTTCACTGATCCCGGGATCTACGGTGAGGCCTGGCCGCGGGCGTTTGTCGGCTTCCAGCTCGGCCTCGATGTGTTTGACTACTGGTATTTCCAGACCAACCTCTCGCTGATCAGCGACTACCAGGGCTCCTATGATGATATTATCACATTAGGCACCTCCCCGATCGGAAGTAAGTTCGGACTGGTTGATGAGGATGACAATTATACCGTCAAACCGGTTGAGAACCTTGTCCTCGGCCTCGGGACCGGGTTCAACCTGCCGTGGTTCGAGCTGAAGGCCGAAGGTGCCCTGACGCTCTATGCCAACGATGCAGGGACCGTGGTCGACGTGGTAGGCCTCCTTGAAGGCTTCATTGATGATCAGGATACCCTCGACTCGATTGAGGGGTCCATCGACATGGTACAGGGGTACTTCCCGGTGATCGACTACTTCCCGATTTCCCTAGGAATTGCCGCCCCGATCCTGGACGGCACGCTGTGGGGCGTTAACTACGGCGCGGGGCTGACGATACCTGCCCTGGGGCTTGAGGGGTGGTACCGCAAGACCGACGGGTCCTTCAAGAGTCTCGGCGCCTCGGTCACCTCAGGCAAGATGGAGACCGGCGGCCGCTGGAAGCTGAGCATCGGCTCCTGGGGGCTTGAGGTCGGCTACAGCTGGAACAAGACCAATATTCCCAACATTCTCATTGAGGAGATCCTTCCTCTCGTATCGAGCTTCATCCCCGACACGGTGAGCGATATCATCGACCAGATTAAGTTTTCCAGCAGCACCCCGGAGATTGCCCATTCTGCAGTGGTAAAGGTGCAGTCACCAAACCTGGGAGCCTTCGGACGGTTCTCCACGGAAGTTAGCGGCGTCTGGGAAAAGATGGATACCGAGGTTACCGCCTCTGACTATGATGAGGCGTATGTAATCGGGGCTGATGCTGGCTGGAAGAGCAAAAACTTCAAGTTCGGCAAGTTCTCGATGAACTATGATGCAAAGGCCGGAACGGATTATGAGATACCGGTGAAAATCGGGGGAGCTGATCCTACTGTTCCGGCATTCTGGTCCTTCAGTGCCGGCGGTGGCGGGAAGATCGGCTACGATATCATCTCGCTTTCGGCAAGCTACGTGCGGGACTGGGGTACCGCTGAAGCGGTCGATATGGCCGATACAATCAAGGGCTCAATCAGCCTGAAGAACCTCTGGTTCGACACCATCAAGATCGGCGGAACCTGGAAGGAGAAAGCCGACTACCAGGGCATCTGGGAGGAACGGACAGTGAGCGCCGACCTCTCGCTGAAGAAAACGCTGGGTATAACCAATCTCGGGGTCGACCTGAAGGCTGGTTTTACCGATGCGCTGGATAACAGCGATGATGAGTCCTCCTGGTCGGTTAAGGTTTACGGGGGAGTCTCCCTGTAGAACCGGAGCTGCGGAAATGGACAGCGGCGG
>CAYSRK010000220.1:0-15436 GCA_964433385.1 uncultured Spirochaetales bacterium | reverse complement strand
TCCCGGTAACGATCCTCAGCCTCCTTAAGTTGTGAGATATCGCGGATGATGACAATGAAGATTCCCGGGTCCGGTATGAAGCGCATTCTCGATTCGAAGGTGCGCTTGCCCTCAGCAACCGGAAGTTCATAGACCGAGGTTGTCAGTTCCCCCGAAGAGCGTGCCTGGTGCATGTTATTCCGTGTTGACAGGGCCGCATCGGGGGGAAGAAACTCATCAATGGGTCTGTTGAGAAACTGCTCCGGTCTGACGTAGAGGTTCCTCTCATCCATTGAGCGGTAATCGATCACGGCCCCCTCTTCGTTCAGAACGAAGAGGATATCGGGGATTACCTGAAACAGCATTTCAAGAACGCGGTGCTCCTGTGCGGATACACGAGAGTGGTCAGATTGAGCCGGCCGTTTTTCTCCCATCCGCGTCTCCTTAGGGGCCCCCGGGCTCCAGAATCGACACCGATTCCTCGTGTGTGCCGCTTGCGGCATAGATTTCAGCAAACTCACGACGGAGCTGGAGAAACACATCAACTACGCAGGGATCAAACTTTTTCCCCCGGCAGCTGAGAATGTACTCCTCAGCTTCAGAGGTGCTCCAGGCCCGTTTGTACAGCCGGACTGTTGTCAGTGCGTCATAGACATCCGCAACGGCCATTATTCTGGCTGACAGCGGAATATCCTCCCCGGAGAGACCCTGCGGATAGCCCGAGCCGTCCCAGTTTTCATGGTGGCTGAGGGTGATCTGCTGCCCGGCCTTGAGAAAGCCGTAGTAGCTCGAATTTCTGTAGCGGGAGCTGATTGTATCAGCCTGCTCAGTTTTTTCCATGGCTCTCGTCAGCGCCTGATACCCGATATAGGTATGCTGCTTCATAATTTCGAACTCGGCTTCGGTAAGTCTCGCCGGTTTGAGCAGAATTGAGTCGGGTATGCCGATTTTCCCGATATCATGGAGGGGTGAGGCCTGAATGATATGGGTGAGAGCAGAATCAGAGAGATGTCCGCCGCAGCCCTTATCCTGCTGGAGGCGGGTCCCGATAAGCCGCACATAGGCCTCAATCCTGTTTATGTGGTTGCCGGTTACTGAATCCCGGGCCTCAGCCAGTTCAAGTATCACTTTCATGGTCAGGGACTGAATGAGCATGTTTTCTTCGGTTCTCTTCTGAACTTCGTGCTCAAGCCACCGTTTCTGGTTTTTGAGGATGTCCCGCGACTGTTTGATTTCGAGGTGGGTCTTTATTCGAGCCTGCACAATGGTGGGGCTGATGGGCTTGGTAATGAAATCGACTGCCCCGAGCTGAAACCCGGTCTCTTCATCGAGCGGTTCGCTCAGCGCCGTGACGAAGATGACCGGGATATCCTCGGCGTGGTACCGCTCCCGCAGTGCGGTCAGCGTCTGATACCCGTCCACATCCGGCATCATGACATCAAGAAGGATAATGTCCGGCCGCTCTCCCTTTTCCAGTACGGAGAAGGCCTGCTGGGCCGATTTGACTGCGAGAACCCGGTAGTCCTGCCTCAGCAGATGGGTCATCACTGCCAGATTCGTCGGTTCATCATCAACAATCAGTATAGTCGGTCTGTTCACCACGCGCTCCCTGCCATTCCATAGTACGGTATGTATTGCCGGTTATCAAGAAAGATCAGCGGAGTGTGAACATTTCTCTGTTCTGCCCGACAGAAATTATAACGCATTTTTCTGTAACAATTACGTTCCTGATGAACTATACTTAGATACATGGTGCGTTGACAATCGAACCGATATGTACTACAAGGTTACTTTATTTATTGAGCAGGGGGTTCTATCATGGATGCGGCATTTATCGAGGAGATGGAACAGCGGTTGACCGAGCTTCAGGAGGAGATTCTGAAGAACTTTATCGCCGAGAATGAGGACTTTAAGAAACTTGTCAGCGGTATGGACATCAAGGATCTCGCAGATGTAGCTGCAGATGATATCATGTGCCGGAAGATGGAGGCGCTCAATCAGCATGAGACCAACAGACTCCGCAGTGTTGAGTCAGCTCTCGCCCGCCTGAAGAACGGCAGGTACGGTACCTGTCTGCGCTGCGGCAAGAAAATTCCCGAGGATCGGCTGAGGGCTATACCTTACGCAGTTCTCTGCATTGACTGCAAGAGCGGAGAAGAAAACAAACGCAAACATGCCTGAGCTGCTTGATAGCTGCTCAGATGAGTTCAGATAACAGCCTGTCCGTGTAATCCGGACAGGCCTGGTCAGGCGGATTCCCCCGCCATAGTATCCCGCGATTTTCATAGAACATACTGATCCGCGTTGATATCATTACAGCCGGCTTCCCTCCGAGCGGACGAACGGGTTGAGCCGTTTTTCTTCCCCGACGGTTGTCGCCTCCCCATGGCCTGGAAAGACCTTCGTCTCATCAGGCAGGGTATAGATGACCTGTCTGATTGAAGCTGCAAGCGCCGAACTGCTGCTGCCCGGCAGATCGGTTCTGCCGACAGAGCGTCTGAACAGCGTATCTCCGCTGAACAGGATGCCCTCAGGGGCCGAGAAGCAGAGGGAGTCACTGCTATGCCCGGGGGTTCTGTAGGCGATAAACGGCGAACCGGGTACCTGCTCGCCGACGGCGCTGTCCTCTGAGACAGGGGCGGCAAAGAGCAGGATGTCGGCTTCAGGCAGGTTATCCAGAGCCTCTCTGTACCCGGCCAGAGCAGCTTGCGGCAATCCGATACCCATCAGCGTGCTGCGCTGGATTCGCGCTCCGTCAGTACCGAGCAGCTTTGCTGACGCAGCTGACGCGGCTATCGGCACCGCTTCACCGTAGTGCTGCACCAGCCCATAGAGACCGAGGATATGGTCGAAATGGGCGTGGGTCAGAAGGATGCCCTTCAGTTCTGCCCGCTGTCCTTCGATAGAGGCAACTATGGCGCTGCTGTCTCCGCCAGGGTCGAGTACCCAGCAGGATCTGCTCACCTCGTCAATGACTATGTAGCAGTTTGTCTCCAGCAGCCCGACACCCAGACGTTTCACGATGAGTTTCATGCAGTTTCCACCATTCAGTTGCTGCGGGCATAGTCGCAGGTTAACGGCTTGCCGTGAAAATCGGAACCATTGACAGCGCTAACGGCTTTGTCTGCTGCCTCCGGGGACACCGTGACGAATGAATAGTTGTTGAGAACCTTTATTGCGAGAATCTGCTCATCAGTGAGCCCGCCGACTTCCTTGAAATGGCGGGAGAGGTCTTTGGCATACACCCGTCGTTTTTTTCCGACACCGACAAACAGGGTGGTTCCTTCTCCATTTTTCTGTGATTCGGCGGTACTTTTCGACTGTCGGCGCTGGGGAGAGGGGGATTTCTTCGCCCGCGGCGGGGCTGATGAGGCGCCGGCTGCCTGACGCAGCAGATAGGCTGCGATAAGGGTGCGTTTAGAAAACGGTACGTTCTTTCGAATCATAGCGCGCAGGATCTGAAGCTCCTCGGGGTTCGGATCACCGATGACAGCTTTTTTCAAATCGTCGAGCGCCTGCAGGATTACCTCTTCATACTCTGCAGCTTCTGATGCTGTTTTTTTCATCATTCCATACTCCTCCAATGTTCGGCGGAAATCTTGGTGTCTGTTCGTGTACAGGCAGTAAAATTCTGTACCCTTTGCCCGGTCAATCAACTGTCTGACAGCAGGGTATTCTGCAGGTGATCCTCCCAGGTCGAAAAAAATTACCCTCACCGGATTCAATGCTGGCGGGACGGGATCTGCCGCACAGAGCAGATCCATTCTGTTCTGTGCTCCTGCCTGCTCCAGCGCGTTCTTCCCTTCGGGGGCGGCGTAGACGGCGACTGAGGGTACGTCGTCCGGAAAGCTGTTTATCAGCTGTTCAGCGGCCTTTGCTGATGCCTCGGACACATGGACAGTCTTCAGGGAACCGTCAACAGCAGTCCACCTGCCGCGGGGAATCAGCAGGGGTCTCCTGAGGGTTTCCGTTAACCCTGCTGCAGGCGGCCAGTCTTCGCAGAAGAGGCGGATTCTCACACTGCGGGAACACTTCGTCCTGATAAAGAGAATGTCCTGCTCCATGCTCAGCCGCTCGGACTGATCGCGGGCTATTCCACCGGGCATGAGAAGAACAATCTCTTCCACCCGGCCGAGCCGGATGTGATTCCGCCTGATATGATCTATCAGGCGGTCGGGTACAGCCGCAAGTATGCGGGGAGCTGTTGCCAGAAGCTTCAGGTCATCTCGCGGCTCAGGCCGCAGTCCCAGCAGGACCATCTGCAGGGAAGTTTCCGGAGCATCAATGCTGAGCCTGCCGCTGTCTCCGCCCAGCAGCTGTCTGAAAGTCTCCAGTCCCGCAGCATCGGTAAGCAGAAGTCTTCCCGGACCCTCAGGCTGAACCGCAGACTGCCTTCGGGCTGAAAAGCGGCGCTCGTGTTCAGCAGCCAGCAGCAGCGCAGCCGCCGCACCCTCCGTTCCTGCGGCCTGAATCCAAGTATCCCGTCTCACGCGAGCCGGGACCAGCCGGACAATCCGCTGCTGAAGCAGAGATGCTGGTGCTGTACTCTCCTGAGAAAAATCAAAACCGCAGTGGTCCACTCATCCGAATCCGCTTAGTATGTTCCGCCTTACCGCCGGTTCTATTATCCGGTCGACAGCGCGTATCAGTTCTGAGTCTACTTGATTTTTCACAAAACATCAAATCCCTCTTTTTCAAATCACTTCCACGCTTTATCTTTGTCAATGAACGTGTTATATGGTACTATGCTTAGTGAAGATGAGTTATCAGATGAACTGTGAAAATCAGTCGTGTTCTGATGGATTCGTTTCTGCCTGCGGCTGTGCCGGCAGGCCGGGGATTCTCGTATATTCAGGCGGCAGAGGGAGCGCGCATGGAAGAGAAAACTGCACAGATCGCTGAATACCGGAAGGAGATAGCAGGTATACTCTCTGAGCTCGATGTGCAGTTTGAGCAGCTGGGCAAGATACTGGCCAGCTTCGCCTCTCCGAAGTTTATTGAAGCTAAGGAGATGCAGACCCGGATCAAGGCTCTCGAAGAGGATGTCGACACCCAGGACATGAAGATCTCGGAGATTCAGCAGGCTCACGAGAAGAGCCATGAAGCCCGGGACGAGATAGCGGCTATCGAACAGCGGCTGTCGGCGATCGATATGGAAAAGAACTCCCTCTACAGCCGTATCGGGGTGATTGCCTACGAGGAGTACTCAGCCGGTTCTCTCGGGGAGGAGTTTTCCCTTCTGTTCACCTCTGTAACCCATCAGAATGCCGAGCTTACCCGCCTGCAGAAAGGACTGAAGGAGAACGAACTGCGGTTTGTCGCAGCCCCGTTTTTTGAGAAGATGTCGCTCAGGCTCAAGCGCAACAAGCTGAAAAGCGAAATACAGAAGCTTGACTCAGCACGGGAGGATCTATTCCGAAAGGCGGGGAAGCAGATCTGTTCCTCCGACTATATCAAGCAGGTGAAGAGCAGAAACGCTGTCATCATCTATGAGGACTACAAGCGTCTCGGAATCGAGGGGACGCGGCTTGAGGAGCAGATGGAACTGCGCAAAGAGGAGCGGCAGAAGAACGAGGAACTGCTGATCCGTGCCGGTGTTACCGGCAGTATTGATTCAAGAATTGACGAACTGCGGAAGAACCGTGAGCTCTACTACAAGAACCTGCAGGTGCTCTATATTGATCTTGCCCATTTTATGCTGGAGCATCCCGAGGAGCTGGCGAAGGTAGAGGAGCTGCCACAGGCCGAAACAAACCTCACGCATATCCACAAGCTCGAGCGGCAGCAGAAGGAGCTGGAGCAGAAGATTACCCAGCTCGAGGCTCGTCTGCGGATAGCGGAACTTGAGGCGGTCATTAAGAATGATCAGGACCGGGTGGAGCATCTCAACAGTCAGATAGCTCTCCTGACCCGGCAGATTCAGGAGATAAAGGACAAGGTAACCCAGAACAGAAAGCAGATTGTCAACCTCAAGAGAGTGGCCGGCAGCGAGACCGACTGACAGCGATGAGCACTGAACCCCGCAGGAACAGAGACTCAAAACCGAAACAGGCAGCGGACTCCGCAGGGAAATCCGGAAAGGGCAGGGCGAAGAAAACCGCTCAGGAGGAGCTGTTCAAGGTCGGGGACTATTCCATGAGGGAGTATCTTCCCCTCCATGAAGAGGGCGGCAGTGAGAGTGATGACGAGCGGGGAAGCGGTCTTGAACCGTCTTCCCGTGCGACCCGTCTGCGGGCCCACGAGGCGGCTGTTGAGGCGCTCTATGCTGAAACTTCTTCCGGCAGGAAGACCGGAAAATCTCCTCCTGAAAAACCTGCAAAGCCTGCAGCGGCAGGGACTGCAAAACAAACTGAAAAAGTGTCTGCCTCGGCTCCGCGTCCTGCAGCAAAGACGAAAGCCGCCGCTGGCAGGAAGAAGCCCTCCCGTCCCCGCAGACTGACCAAGAAACAGCTTGCCCGCCGCCGGGAGCTGAAGAAATTTGCTCTTATTTCAGCAATTCTGCTGACTTTAGCTGCCTTAACAGTGCTGCTGGCGCTCAACAACCGCAGCCGCTATGCTGAAATGGTGGCTGATACCCCTATCGGAGAGGTTCCGGTAGTGGAGACCGATACCCCCTTTCCCGATGAGGTGCGCATCTACATCGAACCGGGCATGAGGGCGAAAGAGGTGAGTGACCTGCTCGTGTACGCCAAGGTGGTTGACAGCGGAGGCCGTCTGCTGCGGTACCTGAGCGACAGCGGGTTTGATACTGCCATCCGCTCCGGGCTTATCTACCTTCCTCGAGGTATGGAGGTCTCTGATGCTGCCCAGGCGCTAGTCCGCGGGTACTGGGAGCATCCCATCATAACGGTTTATGACGGCTATACCATCTCCCAGGTCGATGATCTGCTTGTGTATGCGGGTCTTGCCGGGGAGGGGGAATTCACCGAAGCTGCCGGCCGGATTGCCGGCTTGCGTAATCTGCCCTTCATAGAGGGTTTTTTCTACCCCGATACCTACACGTTGGCCTCTGTAGAGGATGCTGCCGAGGTGCTTGCTCAGCAGATGTACGATCAGTTTCTCCGCATCTCCGGTCCCCTTGAAGAGCCCCTCCGGGTGCAGGGGAGAACCCTTGAGGAGGCGGTTATTGTTGCTTCCATGGTGCAGCGGGAGACGAACGCTGTAGAAGAGATGCCTCTGATAGCGGGCATCATCTGGAAACGGCTTGATGAGGGTATCCCTCTCGGGATAGATGCGACCACCCGCTACGAGCTGGATGACTGGAGCAGCCCGATTCCCCGGGAGGCTTTGGAGTCGCTCACCCCCTACAATACACGCAGAAAACGGGGTCTGCCTCCGACCGGGATCTCAAATCCGGGATTTGACGCACTGCAGGCGGCGGTGTACCCCCAAAGTTCTCCCTACTACTACTACCTTCACGATCTGACGGGGACGATTCATTTTGCTGTTACCTATGAAGAGCACCTTGTCAATGTGCGGGAGTATCTGCGGTGAATTCGTCAAATCGGGCTGAAGCTTCTGCTATCGGAACCGGTCTGGCATAGAGAAAGCCCTGGATGTAGTCCGGACCGAGGTGCTCTGCGGCTGCCTGGTGGGCTTCCCGTTCAACGCCCTCAAGAACCGTTTCCATTCCGTAATCCTTGAACATGACAAGAATCTTGCGCAGCAGTTCCAGACTTTCCGTCTCCTCCGCCGAGTACTGGAAAATGCTTCTGTCGATTTTAATGTACTCAAAGTTCAGCTGCATGACTCTGGCGAGGTTGGTGTAGTCGGTTCCGAAATCATCCAGGTAGAACCTGATGCCCTTGAGGCGAAGCGAGGTTATGAGGGTGTTGATGTCCTCAAAGTTGCCGACGAGCGCGTTCTCGGTGATCTCAATACGCAGCCGGCTGGGATCAACATCGTACCTGTCCAGCGTAGCGATAAAACGGTCGAAGAACTGGGAATCAGCGAGCTGCAGGGCGGAAAAATTTATGGAGACCGCCTCCCAGCCGCTGTGCTGCGTGACGTGATCTCTGATGTCACGGCAGACCATTCCCAGCAGTTCATACCCGAGCTCGATGCTCTGCCCCAGGTTTTCTGCGGCGGTGATAAAATCGAATCCTGAAATCAGTCCCAATTCGTCATCACGGATTCTCAGCAGGGCCTCAGCAGAGACAAACCGACGGCGTTTGACGTCGTAGATCGGCTGGTAGTGCACTTCCAGCGCAGTCTGGTCCAGCGGATTTCTGAGCATGTCGAACAGGACCTGGCTGCGGCGGTAGTCTCTGAGCACGTTCTCGTAGCTGCATACCAGTTCTCGGTTCCGGTGTTTTTTTGTCTCTTCAAGGCAGAATTCCTGAATATTTACCGCCTCTTCCGCATCAGTTACCAGAAATCCCCGAATTCCTGAAATGGTGACTGAAACAGAAAACCTCAGTCGATCTATATACCAGGGTGAGGAAAACCGGTTTCTTATCGTATCGAGCAGATTCTCAAGCTGACTGTCCTGATTGTCCCTGAGCAGCAGGGCAAAGACGTCGCCGTTGTAACGGTAGAGAGCGTACTGAGGGACAGTCGCTTTCAGGAAAACGCTGACCTGTCTTAAAAGATTATTGCCGGTATGGTATCCGTAGAGTTTGTTGAAGAGCTTGAAATCCTGCAGATCAATGAACACAAGAGAGCAGCGCTTTTTCTGGTGAGAGAGGCGGTCGAGTCCTGAAATGTAGGAGACGTCGTTGGGAAGTCCGGTCAGTTTATCAAGCATAGTCGCCTTGTTCTGAAAGTAGAGGACAAGAATCAGCAGCTGGGCAGCGGATGCAGGGCCGGTGATCGGCAGCTGCGGAGAAATGATGAGAATAACCGTGCTTGCCAGTGCTATGGAGGGCAGCATGAACAGAACTGCAGCCAGGCTGCGCCCGAAGGTGCGGCGATAGCGTATGATGAGATAGATCAGAAGTGCTATATGAAAGAGACTGAGCACGTGGCCGCTTAAATAGAGCGGTCCGAGATTGAAGACCCCGGTGTCGGAACAGGTGAAAAAGAGATCAGTAAAGGGGTTGGTGAGCAGCAGCAGCATCACGAGGATGTAGGATCCCCGGACAACCCACAGGTAGTAAGCCCGTCTCGGGTGGTTTTCTATGAGCAGGGCAGCCACATACTGGACGAGGAGCATGACGAACAGCGATGCTGTGGCATAGCTGAGAATGGCAAAACCCTGTACAAGCACCGGCTGCCAGGATCCGCAGCTGAGACGGGCTGCGGTTGATCCGATGTGGAAGAACGGATAGAGCAGAACAGCGTACATGTACCAGGAGAGGTAGGTTGAGGAAAGGGTACGTTCCAGGTTGTCGCTTCTGGCGTAGCTGATGATTATGACGGCTACTAGTACACTGGCAATGTCGGTCAGCACATTCAGCTGCATGGATACCTCTGCATGTTTGAAACCGGGACAAGTGTCGTTCAGCAGCTGACTGTCCGGCGCAACTGTCCCGTTCTCCCTGCCTCAGATACCACTGTGCACCAAAAATGGGTAACGGTCAAGCAGGAGAGGGCTGCACTCTGCGTGAGCAGCTTTTTCAGCCGACGGATTAATACCGTAGTTCTGTCAGCTTGGGAACAGGTGGACTGTTATGCAGGTATCAGATTTAAAGCACCCTAGCGATACCAATAATCATGAACCCTGCACGAAGATCAGGTGTATCCCCAGCCTATCTCCCCGTTTTCTCAGTACAGGGAGCTGTGCTGTTTCTGATGATGAGTGAATTTTTGAGATCTGCTGCCTCTTCAAAAGTCCTATTCGGTGCGATTTTCTTCAATAGGTGCTGCATGGCAACTTGACCCATCGCAATGTAGGGATGCCGTACCGTTGTGAGAGAAGGGCTGTAAATGGAAGCCATAGAAATATCATCAAATCCGACAACAGATATGTCTCTCGGTATTTGTACCCCATGATCATAAGCATTATGCATGAAACCTAATGCCATGAGATCGCTGGCTGCGAACAAAGCGGTCGGTCTTCTCTCATTCGGGATCGCCATGTATCCAGTAAAAGCCCGACAGCCGCTTTCAAAGGTGAAATCACCCTGAAAGAAGTATTCATGTTCCGGCTTTAGGTTGCTGCTTTCCAGACTCCTGCAGTATCCCTCATGCCGCAAACCATTATTCTGGATGCTCGGATCACCGGCAATATATGCAATTTTCCTATGCCCGAGATCAAGCAGATGCTTTACGGCTGATTGAGCACCTGCTAGCTGATCAATGAATACGGTGTCCACCCCATCTGTTTCCACGTCCCGATCGACAACGACCAGCGGAATCTGCCTGGCATAATGCGCCAGTTTTTTTTCCTCCATGCTGGGGAGCACCAGGATGACCCCGTCAGCCATTCTTCCTTTAGCAGCCTCAAGATGTTTAGCCTCAAGCAGCTCATTTCTATGCGCACTGCTGAGGATAATATCGTACTTTTCCCGGATGGCAATCATTTCTACACCTTTGGTCAGTTCGGCGTAGAACGGGTTGGCAACATCCGGGACAATTACGTACACAAAAGAACTTTTTTGGTTTATCAGACTGCGGGCGAGCAGATTCGGCTGATACCCGAGCTCCCTGACCGCCTCAAGTACTTTAATCCTGGTCGCCTCGGCAACATATCCTGATTTGTTCATGACGCGGGAGACGGTCATGATCGATACTTCAGCTTTCAATGCAATGTCTTTTATGGTTACTGCCATGTCCCATCCAGAACTCAGACGTTTTCTACCAGCTGATACTACTACAAAAATTGAGAATAATCATGATAACTGTGAGAAATTACCAGCAGTTTTTCCAGCTGCTTTTCAGGACTGCTCTTCCGGGGTAATAATGATCTTCAATCCCTCGCCTTTTCTCAGCATATCCAGCCCTGTATGTATTTCTGATAACGGCAGCACATGGGATACGACTTTCTCCAAGGGCAGCTTACCGCTCTCCATTATCCTGATAGTTTTTTCAAAAGAATATTTTCCGATGAACGCTCCGTGAATTTTCACCTCTTTCTTCAGCATTTCGCCCACAGGGATTTCCGGGTTGACCGTCTCGTCATGGCCGAACTGTAATACGTTACCGCCCGCTCTCACAAGCCTGACCGCGAGCGGGAGGAGCGGGCCAACCGCCTCAATGCAGACATCCGCCCCTTCTCCCGTCTCCCGGGCAACGATCTCCTCCAGATCCTGCTTCAGGGGGTTGACGACGATGTCCGCCCCGCATTCGGCTGCAGCCTGCCGCCTGGTCTCAGACGGTTCTGAAACAATGATCTTGGATGCGCCGTTTGCCTTCATCATCATGGTGAACAGCAGCCCGATCGGTCCGGCGCCGAGGATCACCACAAAGTCGCCCGGCTGAACACCCAGCTTACCGCAGGCATTCACCACGCAGCTGAGGGGTTCAGCAAGTGCGGCAATTTTCGTGGGAACCTTAGGATCAATTTTATATAAGGACTGTCTGGGTACAACAGTATAGGAAGTGTATGCTCCCGGTGAAAAAATCCCGATAGTATCAGGGTGCCCCTCTTCCTCACAGCTTTCGTAAAGCTGGATACAATGGTCTGGGAAACCGCGCCTGCACTCATTGCAAACACCACATCCAGGATGCGGATCTATCAAAACCTGTTCCCCAACGGAAAAACCAAACACTTCATCACCGAGTTCGGCAATTTCGCCAGTGAATTCATGGCCGAGTATGTTTCCCATTTTAGCCGGATGAGCTGGGGGGTCCTGCAGTATGTGAAGATCGGTGCCGCATATTCCGACACCTTTTACTTTGATCAGAGCATCTGTACTTTTCCGTAATGTCGGTTTTTCCACATCCTTAATTACCAGATGGCCGATAGACTCGAACACTGCTGCTTTCATTAAATTCTCCTGTTTGTCATTCTGTACACTCTTCAGTATTGGTGAACGCACATCTCCGGCACTGAAATTCAGATACCAAATGGAGAATGTACCTGTTAGTGAAGCTCCATACCGCCAGAAACCGTCAATGCTATGCCGGTAATATAGCTTGCCTCATCAGATGCTAAAAAATTTACCGCGTTAGCAACATCCGAAGGCTGGGCGAGTCTGCCCAACGGAATATGGCTGAGAAATTTACTGTTCAGTTCCTCCTCGTAACTCCTGTTGTTAAGTTTTGCCGTCTCCGTCACGCTGGACTTGATCAGGTTAGTCTCTACCGGGCCGGGGCAAACCGCGTTGACTGTGATATTATATTTTCCCAACTCCAGAGCTGCTGACTGGGTAAACCCGATAACACCGAATTTTGAAGCGCAGTAGGGACTGGTGAATGACTCCCCGGTCTTTCCTGCGATGGATGATATATTCACGATTCGACCGCTGCCGTTTTCAATCATGTGCGGGATAACAGCTTTGGTTGTGAGAAAAACTCCCTTCAGATTCAGAGCCATCAGCTTATCCCAGGTTTCAGGATCGTATCCTGCTATAGTCCCTTTAATATCAGTTCCGGCATTATTCACCAGGATATCAATATGGGAGAACTTGGCGACTGCGGCGGCAACCATGCTGCCGACACTCTCCAAACTGGTGACATCTGTCTCTACTGCAAGTGTTAGTACGCTGCTCTCCTGACTGATTATTCTTGCAGTCTCTTCAGCTGCTGCCAGGTTGATATCAGCAATAACCACGGTAATCCCTTGAGAGGCAAATTTCCTGCAGATTCCTCTGCCAATGCCGCTTCCGCCGCCGGTGACTATACAGATCTTCTCATGTGCACTCATAAAACTACCCGCTCCTCAAATTTTCATTATCGTTTATACCTGTGTTTTCTTTCATCTATCAGGACTGCGAGAACAATGACGCCACCCCGTACCACCATCTGGACAGCAGGGGCTATCTGAAGCATGGTCATACTGTTAGCGAGCACGCCCATGATCAGCGAGCCTATAATGGTACCGATGATAGATCCCTTGCCGCCTGAAAAGCTTGTGCCGCCGATTATAGCACAGGTGATTGCCTGCATCTCCCAGGATTGGCCTACGCCCGGCTGTCCCGAAAGGGTCCTGGATGCAAGTACAATCGCAGCAATGCCCGTAAACAGCCCTGCCAGCACATAAATACTTGTTTTGACAAGTCTAACCTTGATTCCTGATACCTCGGCCGCTGTCTGACTGCTGCCGATGGCAAATACATATGTGCCGAATTTAGTCATGTGAAGCAGCACATAGGCAAAGAGGAATGATATGATCAAAATAATCATAGGGAAGGGGATGCCGAATACACTTCCGCTGCCGATAAACTCAAACGCTTCAGTGAACCCAGTAATCGGCCTCCCTTTAGACACTATCAGAGCCCCGCCGCGAGCCATCGACATCATGCCCAGAGTTACAATAAACGGCGGGACATTGCCGAACGAAATAACAGATCCGTTAATGAGCCCTGCCAGGCCTCCCACGGCCAGACTAGTAATAATGGGAACAATAAGAGGGTTGGCAATGCCGGCATCACTGACCTTGCCGAAAGTAGCCAGCACAACAGCAGACAAAGCTATTACTGATCCGCCCGAGATGTCTATTCCGCCGGAAATAATGGTAAAGGTTATCCCTAATGCCATAATAGCTATCGGAGTCTGCTGCCGTATGATGTTTGTAAAGTTCTGCAGCGAAAGGAATGAGGGCTTCAAAATTGACATTACCAGAACCATTGACAGAAGAATCAGCAACGTTCCGAATTTTTCGAAGAAAACATTCCTATTGTGTTTATCGAACAAACGAACCTTTCGGCTGTTGTTTCTGAGAGCTGAACCGCTGTCTCCCATTTCTCTCTAACTCCTTCTTTGATGTTGTTACCGGCAGCATGTAAAAAAATCTGTGCGAGTGGGATTGTTCCTCACGAAGTCTTCAGGGTACAGTATTTCATTATCTCTTCCTGAGACGTCTGCCTCGCATCCAGAACGGCTGCTGCTTTTCCGGAATTTATCACCAGAATTCTATCACTCATGGCCAGTACCTCCGGCATTTCCGAAGAGATCATGATTATTGATTTCCCCTTCTTTGCCAAGGAGACCAGCAGTTTGTGAATTTCTGCCTTAGCCCCCACATCTATTCCTCTTGTAGGTTCATCCACTATAAGAATTTCTGGTTCTGTCAACAGCCAGCGGCCGACGAGAATTTTCTGTTGATTCCCCCCCGATAGATTCATGACCTTCTGGGCTGTAGAGGGTGTTTTTATCGACAATCTGCTGATCATATCCAATGTGGACTCATCAATTTTTCTTTTTGAAAGCAAGCCATAACGCACATAATTACCGATTGAAGCAATGCATATGTTGATACTGACGCTCAAAGGCAAAAAACAGCCGCTGTTTTTCCTGTCCTCGGTCAAAAAAGCGATCTTGTGTTTGATGGCATCACTCGGGGCACTGATTTCAACTTTTACCCCCCTGACATATACCTCGCCTCTGGTTTTTTTTCTAATACCGAATAGCGTCTCCATGATTTCTGAGCGTCCCGCCCCCATAAGCCCCGCTACACCTAGAATTTCTCCCTGTTTTACATCAAAGGAAATATCCTCAAATTCATCCTCACGGGATAAGTGCTCTACTCTCAGCTGGATATCACCGATTTCAGCGAATTCTTTAGGGAACAGGTCTTCAATTCGTCTTCCAACCATCAGGTTGATCAAATGATCACGGTCAGTGCTATCAGTTGCCAGGGTTTCAATATGCTTCCCATCGCGGAAAACCGAAACGTTTTCGGTTACAGCAAATATCTCATCCATCTTATGGGACACGTAGACGATGGTCTTTCCATCTGATACAAGTTTTCTGATGATGGAAAACAGGATATCAATATCCTTATCCGCTATTGCTGAAGTCGGTTCATCCATCAGAATCACTTCAGCGTTATATGATATAGCCTTAGCAATTTCACACATCTGCTGTTTTGCGACACTTAAATCTCGCATATATGCATTAGGATCGATATCAGAGATGCCGATATACTCGAGCAGGGAAAGTGTTTCGTCCCGCATCTGTTTTTTGCTTAAGAATGGAGTTTTTTTTCGGGTAAGTTCTTTACCGAGAAAGATGTTTTGGTAGACAGTGAGATCGAGAGCCGAACTGAGTTCCTGGTGAATCATCGCTATACCAGCATGCAGCGCTTCCTTCGGGGATCTGAATATTGCCGGCCGGTTCTGAAACAGAATTTTTCCCGAGTCAGGATGATATATTCCGAGAAGAATTTTCATTAACGTCGATTTTCCAGCTCCATTCTCCCCCACAACAGCATGTACGCTTCCCCGTTTAATGGAAAAGGAAACATCATCAAGAGCAAGAACTCCCGGGAAACTTTTCGTTATGTTTTCAAATTTCAGCACATCTTCTTCTGTTTTCACGCTTCATTCCCCTTGGTTCAAGGGGGGGGTTCTGGGTGCCCAAAACAATACTTTTCTTTCCCCAAAACCCAGGGGGCCTTCGGAAAGAACCCCGC